>JAGBKC010000074.1 GCA_017934115.1 Actinomycetaceae bacterium
AGTGCGCTACCAAACTGCGCCATAGCCCGTTTATTTATAGAGTACACAAAGTTATCTGCTATGTATATTCATTAGTGGAGGTGGCGTTTAAGTTCACATCACCATGCAACGACTTAAAGTTTAAGAAGCAAAAGAGTGCTCACGCGATGGAAAACGTCGAGAGTGCACATCATCGCAATATTGGCGAACAGCCTTCGACATTACATCATCAAGATTAGCAAATTTTTCAACAAAACGAGGAACCCACCCAACAGAACCAAACATATCTGTTGACACTAACACTTGACCGTCTGTAGCGTTACCGGCACCAATACCAATGGTTGCACATGAAACTGAAGAAGTAATTTTTTCGGCAACACCACTAGGGACCATCTCAAGAACGCAAGCAAATGCACCTGCATCATCAACAGCTTGAGCATCATCATGCAAACATTTTTCCTGATCGCCGCGCCCTTGGATACGCGGACCACCAAGGCTATGGATTGACTGGGGAGTATAGCCAATATGCCCACACACATTGATTCCTGCTTTCACCAGCGCTTCAATGGTATGAGCTTGACGAACACCGCCTTCAAGTTTAACCGCATGAGCGCCTGCCTTAATAAGCTGCACAGCACTATCAACAGCTTGAGATGGAGAAGATTCATAAGAACCAAAGGGAAGATCTGCAATGATAAAAGCGTAATGTGCACCGCGTGCAACATTTCTCGTTGCATGAACAATATCTTCTAAATTCACCTCCATAGTAGAGCTAAGACCCATATATGTTGTGCCATATGAATCACCTATAAGAAGAGAATCCACACCGGCCTCATCGCAGATGCGCGCTGTTATTGCATCATAAGCCGTCAACATAGTGATAGGCATACCATCACGCTTTTTTTGTGCAAAATGATGAACGCGCATTACTTTGCGCTTCGGCTTATCCATATCACTCATCTTGCGCCTCCAATCACGTCCAACACGCAATTATTTATAGTGACATCTCCACAGATGTAGATACAAGTATAACCAGATTAAATGACCTATACTCATACATATACATACAAAGGAGACTAGTTCATGAGTATCGACCCAACACGCACTGATGCATGGAAAGAACTCAGCGACTATGCCCAAACATACCGTGCCAACTTACGAAACGATTTCGCTTGCGACCCTCAGCGTGCTCGCACATTCACCTACCATCTGCCTCACATCAACATCGATATATCAAAAAATTTTCTTAACCAAAAAATCATGCAGATGCTTTTCACCTTAGCTGATCAAACACATGTAAAAGATAAACGCGATGCCATGTTTCACGGTGAACATGTCAATGTAAGCGAAAATCGTGCGGCTTTACATGTAGCCTTACGCGCACCTAAAAGCGAAGAATATACCTATAATTCACGCACCATTTCCAGCGATATACACGCAACATTAGAAGACATGTATGCTTTTACTGAGGGTGTTCATTCTGGAAAAATTCACGGCGCCACAGGTAAACCTTTTGAAACTATCGTCAATATTGGCATTGGAGGAAGCGACCTCGGCCCCTCAATGGCATACACAGCTTTACATCCATACACATATCCACGCCTTGAATGTCGCTACATATCGAATATTGACCCGAGTGATGTTGCCAGTAAACTACACGATATCGACCCGCGAACTACTCTCTTTATCGTTGTTTCAAAAACCTTTACCACCATGGAAACAATGACGAATGCTCACGTTGCCAAGAAATGGATTATTAATAAATTAGCTCGTTATGGCGTTAGCGAAGAAGATGCGATCCATTCTCATTTCGTTGCCGTTTCCACTAATGATGAAGAAGTAAGAAACTTTGGAATTTCACCACACAAAATGTTCGGGTTTTGGAATTGGGTAGGCGGCCGTTATTCGGTAAGCAGCGCTGTTGGACTTTCTCTGATCCTGACTCTTGGACGCGAAAATTTTCAAGAATTTTTAGACGGAATGCATAGCGTTGATACGCATTTTTTGAACGCTCCAGATGAAGAGAACATTCCACTTATTATGGGCCTACTCAATGTGTGGTACACCAATTTTCTTGAAGCATCAACACATGCTATTTTACCGTATTCTCAACTTTTAAGCCGATTTCCTGCATATTTACAGCAGCTCATTATGGAATCTAACGGTAAACATGTGCGCAGCGATGGCACTCCTATTATCGAATACACAACGAGTGAAATCGTATGGGGAGAAGCCGGCACAAACGGTCAGCACGCATTTTTCCAGCTTTTACACCAAGGAACCCACCTTGTTCCTGCTGATTTCATTGCTTTTGTCAACCCATCACTTGAATGTACTGAAAGCCAGCGCATTCAACACGATTTATTTCTCTCGAATTTTTTTGCTCAAACGCGTACTCTTGCATTTGGTAAAACTGCAGATGAAGCACGCCAAGAAGGAATACCCGAAGCGTTGATATCCGCACGTACCTTTAGCGGCAATCATCCCTCAACCTCTATTCTGGCTTCTGAATTGACTCCTCGTGTTTTAGGGGAACTCATCGCTTTATATGAACACATTACTTTTGTACAAAGTGCAGTTTGGGGAATCAATCCTTTTGATCAATGGGGTGTTGAACTTGGCAAACAGGTAGCTAAAGACCTCATGCCTGCCATGCAAGGCGACACCACAGCTCTATCCCGCTATGATTCATCCACGCAAGAACTCATCACCTATTACCAGCAGCACAAAAAGACATCATGAAAGTAAAACACACAAAAATTCTGCTCATATTTTTACTTGCTATTAGCCTATGTGTAGGTGTAATTTTCGGTATCACAAAATTTTTCACAGACTTATCACACAATAAGGAAACCGAATTACATCATCTTCGTTCCATCCCTTTTTCTTATACTTTTCATGGAGAAACACACACTAATGATTTCCTGTATTCAGATGAATTCTTTTCTTTACCTTCATCGAGTTTTCACACTACTATAGCCGCCGCGTCGCTTGCCATATCTTTAAGTTCGAGCGGCTATACCGGCCCATGGAGTGAACAAGACACCAATGTCAAAGCAACTATGTCATCTCTTGGATGCAAAGATGCACACAGCAACGAAGATTATGGTGTTGAACCTGCCGAAATGACAAGTGCTGTAACAATCTGCCACAAAACGATTGATGTGGCAAACACACAATCGACACTTTTCATCATCGCACCACGAAGTGGAAATTACAAAAAAGAATGGGCATCTAACTTTCGCTTAGGAACAAGCGATACACATGAAGGTTTTGCGCAAGCAACACAAAGAATTCTGCCCTTCATCAAGGAGTATATCTCGCAACATAAAAACGGTAATTCTGTTGCATGGATCAGCGGATATTCACGAGGCGGAGCTATTGCTGGTCTTCTTGCCAAAGAGCTTAATGATTCTGGAACTTTTGTCAGTGAGCACATATATGCCTACACATTTGAATCACCTGCAACCATCAAAAATGCAAGTGGCACTTATACTCACATTCATCATCTTGTTTCTTCTGACGACATCGTCACAGCACTGCCTTTAGCTTCTTGGGGATACACTCGCCCTGGCATCACACATAACATCAGTAACAATGCAGCAGATGACACATCTTTGACATGGAACAAAGAAAGCGTTCAAGCACAACTTTCTCATATGAAAATTGAACTTGAACGCAGTGATTTTGCCATGAAAACCATTGATCTTTCATCTCAGGGAATGAAAATCATTGACGATACGACGCAGAGCAAGGTAACACAAAGCAGCTTTCTTGACAGTTTCATTACCTCTTTATCCTCTCATTTCTACCTTGAAACATCTGATAATTACGTGCAGAACCTACAAGAAGGCGTATCGTATCTAAGTGGTCTTTTCTACGGCATATCTGCAGAGGAACGTTCACAAGCATTCAAGGATATAACGGCAAACATTCAGTCTAACTTCATCATGTACGGACTTGAAGGAAAAGAGCACACTTCATTTACGTCCAATGTGATAGGTATATTAACCGCACATAACATCACCATTGATAAAGAAAAACTGGAAAGAACTCTTCCATCACTTGCAGAAGTTCTCATCACCAATGCACTGAATAATATAGATAAAATGGCAACCTTATATGCAAATTTTTCAAGTTTTTCATATGCCCACGAAGCAGTTGTCTATTTTGCATTTCTACGTTCTATAGATTTTCATTACTCTTTACAGGGGTAAGAAAAATCTATAGAAAAGCCTGCAAATCTACCTGTAGAAAAGAGTATTCTAGAAAACAGCGCTTTTTCATAGCGTAAATCCACTATATAAGGAGATGCAACATGGCTCAAGCCCCTGTTACAGTAACTGTTACTGGCGCAGCTGGTAATATTGGCTATTCCCTACTTTTCCGTATCGCTGAAGGTGCAGTTTTTGGACCAGATGTTCCTGTTAACCTTCGCCTTCTTGAAATTACACCTGCGTTAAATGCAGCTAAAGGCGTCGCAATGGAACTTGCTGATTCCGCATTTAACACTCTTTATGATGTTGATATTTTTGACGATCCAAACAAGGCTTTTGAAGGAACAAACTTAGCACTTCTTGTTGGAGCTATGCCACGTAAGAAAGGCATGGAGCGTGCTGACCTCATTAGCGCAAATGGTGGAATTTTCGGCCCACAAGGTCGCGCTATCAACGATCATGCTGCTGATGATGTTAAAGTCACTGTGGTTGGCAATCCAGCAAATACAAATGCCCTCATCGCGGCAAAAGCAGCTCCTGATGTACCTAACGAGCGCTTTACTGCCATGATGCGCCTTGACCACACGCGTGCAATTTCCCAGCTTGCAGAAAAGGTAGGCGCACGCAATGAAGATATTAAAAAACTCGTTGTATGGGGCAATCATTCTGCAGATCAGCACCCTGATATTTCTTACACAACAGTTAATGGTAAGAACGCCGTCGACCTCGTCGATGACGCATGGGTCAATGACGTATTCCGCCCACGTGTCGCTAAGCGTGGCGCTGAAATTATCGAAGTTCGTGGCGCATCCTCAGCAGCATCTGCCGCATCTGGCGCAATCGCACATTCACGCGATTGGGTACAAGGAACACCAGAAGGCGATTTTACTACTGTTGGCATGTATTCTGACGGATCACATTACGGTGTTCCAGAAGGTATCGTTTTCGGTTTCCCAGCTGTTTCACGCAATGGTGCTTGGGAAGTTGTTGATGGTCTTGAAATTTCTGAAGCTACACAAGCCGGTATCGATAAGAATGTTAAAGCTCTTCAAGAAGAGTTTGCTATCATCCAGTCGCTTGGCTTAGCATAAACCTTTTTACTTGTCTCCTGTAGAAAGTTTTCTGCAGGAGATTTTTTATGCCTTAATGTGGAAGTACCACAATGAGATTGCTACGTAAATCGACTCATTGTTATAACAAAAACAAACATAACCATAACAATGAAAAATCAATGCCGCTCCAAACATTATGCGCAATCTTTTCGCAACACAACAACACACAGCCACACAATAACCAACAGACAAGAAAAGGTGCGGCTTTCACAGCCGCACCTTAACCATAATATAGAGGGATAATCTCACTTAAACTTCATGAAACCTGCGAATATACAGGCCAGCTCCACCAATCATAATGAAAATCGACGCAAGAACGATGAACAAACCTGCCGCCGTTCCTGTAGTTGAAAGAGCAGAGATAGCGCTATTGGAAAATCCTAAAGGATTAACATCCACATTACTTACGCTTGTTGAAGGTGCAACAGCACCCTTTGCGTCTGCACCAACTCCGGCACCTGTTGCATCTGCTTGGGAATAAGCATCAGCTTCAGCATTGACATCTTCTTGTTCAAGAACAGCTGTACGCGCAACAACATCAACATCAGCGCCAGGATTCAGATCGACATCTGCAGGATCAGAATACCCATCAGGTGTCTCCACATGAACAGAACATTCTTGAGCATCTGCAGGAAGAACGATCGTGAATTCACCCTTAGCTACTTCAGTGATAACTGCCTGTGTACCATCACCACAGGTGACGGTAAGAGTAGCTCCGCCAATAGCGTTACCATTATCATCGACGACGCGAACAGTCGATTCTTTCAAAGGCTGTGCCTTCAAAACGACCGATGTATCACTATCCTTTACTTCAAATGTCACTGCTGGAGCATTCGCATGACCATCAATGTCACTCTTCTGCGTTGCCGTATATGTACCAGCAGGAAGAGAAACAGATTCTCCTGAAGCTACTGTTGCTACAACATTACCGTCAGCATCTTTAATGTCGACATCACCAACAAGGCGTGAATCATCTTGACCATCAACAATGTCGACGTTTACGTCATACTTTGTTTTTGTGATGGTAATGGTGTAATCATCACCAGGTGTTAAGTCTGTATCTTCAGGATCATCATACCCATTAGGAGTTTTTACATTGATGACACACTTTGCATCTTCTACAACAGTGATTGTGTATTCACCAGGCTTTCCATCAACCTTTTGAGCTTGAATGCCATCTTTATGCTCACATAAAACACCGACAACAGCATCATCAATAGGGTTACCATCTTCATCTACGACAGTAATCGTTGATGTTTTCGTCTTCAATGTTGCTTCCAATATAACTGGATCTGTACCATCATCTGTCACTTCAAAAGAAACAACTGGAGCATCGTTATATCCGTCAATAGGATCTTTTTGTGTTGCCGTGTATTTTCCTTCAGGAAGATCAACACTAGCACCCGAAGAAACTTCCGCAACAGTTGCGCCGGTTTCATCCTTAATAACAACCGTACCAGACAAAGGATTCTTACCAGCATCGTCAGCGTCAACGATCTTGACGTCTACAGCGTAAACTTTATCCAAAGTTATCTCTTTGTTTTCACCAGGAATAATAGGCGTGTCATCTGAATCTTTATATCCATCTGGCGCATCTACACGCACAGCACATTCTTCGGCATCACGTGGCAAAACGACCGTAAAGTTACCATTACCATTATCAACAACACCTGGATACGTATTACCATCAGCACACACAACATTCACGGTTGCTTCCGGAAGTGGATCGCCATTTTCATCGAGAACACGAACAGTCGAGCTTACAGTCTTAGGAGTAGCCTCAAGGCGCACCTGTGTATTATCAGCATTCACCGTAAACTGCTTATCAGCAGCTTTTTCGTATCCATTAATATCGCCTGCTTGCTTAGCAGTATATGTTCCTCCAGGCAGATTAAGGGCGTCACCTTGAGCAACGTTAGATGCAACCTTTGTGCCAGATGCATCGTAAATATCGACACGTCCTGCAGAAATCGGTGCGCGTGTTTCACTATCTATGATAGCGACATCAACTGTATAAACAGCCTTGAGAGTAATATCGTTTGAATTGTTGCCTTTATTGACCGTGACATCAATAGTTTTCTCTTCATGGCCATCTGCAGATGCTTTAATGGAGCACGTTGCGCCAGCATTAGCCTCGAAACTTACACGCCCATCAACGACAGCATATGTACCAGTCGTACCATCAGAACACGTAACTTCCACCTGACCATTAAGCGGATCACCCGAAGAATCGTCCTTAAGTTCAATAGTGACAGTTCCCTTCAAAGGCGTTTCGGTATAGCTGGCACGATACTCAACATTTCCACTACCATCAACAGTTTTTACCCATTCCTTAAAGGTATACGAATGCGTATCACTATCAGCGCGAGTAGGAGCAGCTGGAGTAGCAGGATCACTATCACCATCTTTAACCGTTACTGGGCCAAGCAAAGTGCTGCCATTCCAATCTTTATAGGTCACTGTATGCTTAGAAATAGAAGTAGATTCATACGTAGCTACGTATGTAACATTTCCATCAGAGTCAACAGATTCTGCCCATTCTTTGAACGTATAGGTATTATCGTCATCAGCAGAACGCGTTGGAGGTGCAGGTGGATTTGGCCGCTCATCTGTTTCTTTAATCGTGTGTGTTTGGATAACATCACCATCCCAATCTTTATATGTAATAGTGATGTTTTTTTCTGATTCCGTTAAGACTTCCAGATGGCTGATACCTTCTATCTTCAAATTTTGTGCAGTTTCAAGCCACGCTACAGCATGTTGGCCAGGAGAGGAAACGTATGAGCCATCAGCATAATCGGTGTTCATTGCAAACCACACGCGTTCACCATTCGAAGAAAATGCAGTTGTATAAATTCCCATAGAGCCGCCGTTGTTAAATGTACCTTGCTGATTATGATCTACTCGATACAAAACATCGGTAGCATTAATGAACTCTTCTGTTACACCAAGAAGTGTTTTCGTTGTTGTTCCAACACCAGTAGCTTTCATGGCTAAAATGAGTCCATTGTGCGCGCTTACAACGCGATAATGTGCTATTGGTGCCCCCTTCTTCCAACCATCCGTAAAACTAAGGAAATTACTTGATGTTTCTTGAGAATAGCTGTGTGCCTGCAATACAAAGACAGCACCATGATCTTTGAGGTCACTCCATTTCCAGCTATCATCTTTTTCAATCCACGTGACATCGCCCGCGTCTGTAAGTGCTAAATATTTTCCAGATGTATCTCGGAAAACAACTTCGCTTCCATTGTAAGGATAGCTACTTACACTTGTTCCTTCACCTGTAAGATCTGTAATATCACCAATAGACACAATAGAACCATCTGCATGCACTTTGAGCGGAGAAAGAAAAAGACTGACGATCACAGCAAAAGCAGCAATAAAAACAACAAATGGAACATAGACATTTTTTCTTTGTTTCATTATTCCTCCATATTTCTTACTATGAAATGATAAAAACAATTCTACCTCTTCAAAAAGTGGCACTTTTAGGTCCAAAATCTGGGGCATTTAGTCCTTTTCTTGACAACCACGACTCAGTTGATGCGGTGAATGAGCACTATAAACTGCATTCATTGTCATTCATTGCTTTTCGTGAGGCAAAATAAGGAATATATATTTTTTGTTGCACATTTTCTCGTTATAGAACACAATAAATGAAGGAAACTTACCACGTAAATATGGGAGAGAACATACATATGAAAAGACAGTATCTCAGCACAGATGAGATTCACGCAGAGCTTCTCTCTATTTTGCAGGCATTTGCATCTTTTTGCGATTCTCACCATCTTCGCTATGTACTTATCGGCGGGTCAATGTTAGGAGCTGTTCGCCATAAGGGTTTTATTCCCTGGGATGACGATATTGACGTAGGCATGCCTCGCCCTGATTATGAAAAACTCCGCACTCTTGAGCAACTATTCTATGAAGAAACAGGATATCGTCTAAGCGGCTACCGAAGCCTCAAACTCAAAGATTCACCCATGGTGAAAGTCGTCGATGAAAATATCGACTGCCTCGAGATGGGGACTGTTCCCGTAAAGCTCTGGATCGATCTTGTGCCTGTTGATGGTCTTCCTGCTAACGATACTCTCAATAGACTCATTTGCGAAAGCGCTTTTGTTGCACGCCGTATTCTTTCTATTATGTTGACGCCTCCTAATGAGCGTTCAGGCAGCGTGGGCACATTTGTTAAGAAGAACATCATTCACCCTGTTATATCTGTTATTCCATCAATCGCAGTTGCTCAATCAAAACTCCTCAGTGCGATTTCACAAAGTGTTTCTTTTGGCTCATCACAATATGCAGGAATTGTTTCTTTTGGAGTGTATCGTAGTGCCGAACGCATCCCTCTAGAAGGCTGGACGAAAAGAGTATTAGTGGAATTTGAAAACTCCCGCTATAGTGGTATCAGCTGTTGGGATCAATATTTACGCCAGTTATATGGGGATTACATGAAGTTACCACCCGAGAACAAACGAGAAACACATGGGTTAAAAGCCTGGAGAGTTGAGGTACCATGAATCAGCTTCTCAGCCTGAAAGAACTGCAGCATGTCTACATCGAACTCCTCGAAGATTTTGATGAGCTGTGTCGCGTGAATAATCTTCGTTACGATCTATGCGGTGGCTCAATGCTAGGGGCAGTTCGCCATGAAGGTTTTATTCCTTGGGACGATGATGCCGATGTTTCTATGCCTCGCCCTGATTATGATCGCCTTATCGAATTAAGCACTACAGGCCAGTTAAAGCTACCTGAAGGCCGCGAACTCATCTGCAACCAGGCAGGAACTTTTGCGCGCCCTTACGCCCGCCTTGTGCGCCACGATGTTAAGCGCGTTTCTGAATATCTGGACGACAATGATTGCCCTTATATTGGCCTCGACATTTTTACTGTTGACGGATTGCCGCAATCCAACATTGCTCTATCTCTGCAAGTAAAAACATTAAAAGTATTACGATCGTTGCTTCTCATTTCTCTCTCAAAACCGGGCACATCTTCACGTTCGGGAATAGTCGCAAAAGCAAAAGATATTCTGCGGCCAGCTTTGCGCACCATCAGCCCATCACGTCTTGCATCTGCGGCAGAAAGAATATGCCGCCTTGTTCCTTACACACAGGCCACCTATGTAGGCATCGCCAATGGCATGTATGGCACAAAAGAACGCTGGCTCAAGAAAGACATGTTGCCTCAAAAACAGTGGAAGTTTGCACATCTATCTTTGCCAGGTTACGTTAATGCAGATATTTATTTAGCCAACCTTTATGGTTCGTACATGGATGTGCCACCAGCATCTGCGCGTCAACCTCATGGCGATGAAGCCCGTTGGGTAGAAAAGGATTCATAATGACATCAGATATACGTCGTTTACAATTAGAAGAACTAGCCATTTTGGATGATTTCGCACGCACCTGTGATGAGTATGGTTTACGTTACTACCTTCTTGGCGGAACCCTTTTAGGTGCTGTGCGCCATAAAGGCTTTATTCCATGGGATGACGATGTTGACGTCGCCATGCCGCGCGCTGATTACAATCGCCTTATCGACATATGGAAAACACGCACCTGTGACTACACAATGGTCACTCCCGATACACCTGATTATCGATACCCGTGGGCACGTATTGAATCTCCACGCATGAAGATCCGCAACCATTCAGCTAATATACCGCGCGTAGAAAATGCGTGGATCGACATCATTCCGCTTGATGGCATGCCCGATAATCCACGCAAACGACGCACACATAAAACGCTCCTGAGTTTTTGGTGGAACCTTAATCAAATCATTCAGTTTGACGAACTGGTTGACCAGAAACGTGAGCGCTCCTTCAAAGGAAGAATGGCTCTAAAAATTGCTGAACGTTTTAAAGTGTTAGGCACAGTTATCAATTACAAAACAACACTTCATCAGCTCAATAAGCAACTTTCTACATATCCCTACGATATGAATAGCAAAGAGATCATCAATTACTTAGCTGCTTTTGGATTTGATGAAATATTTCCACGCGAAGCTTTTGCAAAAACTGCTCTCTATGATTTTGAAGGCCGAAAATTCACAGGACCATATGATGCACACACCGTTTTAACATGCATTTACGGCGATTCCTATATGGAACTACCACCTGAAGATCAACGCAATAAGCACAATGCAGAAATACTGTAGCGATAACGAAGTGTAGTAGGATGTCTGTTATGAACGCGATGCCTGATATGCTGAATTTTGCCGTAGGGCCTGTGATGTCAGATGACGACATTTTAGCCATTGGTGCCGAGCAAGTACCATATTTCCGTACCGCAGAATTTTCTGAGGTCATGAAGGAAAATGAAAAAATGTTGCTTGAATTGGCTGATGCACCTGCAGATTCACGCGCAGTTTTCTTAACTACATCTGGCACAGGAGCCATGGAAGCAGCAGTTATCAATACGCTTGATACAACAGATAAAGTCTTAGTTGTCAATGGTGGCTCGTTTGGTCAACGTTTTTGCGATTTATGTTCTTTACACTCCATTGAGCATACTGCTATTGAACTTAAATTTGGCACTCCGCTTCGCCATGAAGATTTAGAGCCTTACGAAAACGCTGGTTATACTGCTTTTCTTGTCAATATGAATGAAACATCATCGGGTGTTCTCTACGATATCGAGCTCATTTCTCAATTCTGCAAACGCAATAACCTTTTCCTTATCGTCGATGCTGTTTCTGCTTTTTTGACCGACCCTTTTTCCTTATCAGCATCAGGAGCTGGAATTATGCTAACAGGTTCGCAAAAAGCTCTTGGATGTCCGCCAGGTATCTCTATGCTGGTTTTAACACCTGATGCTTTAGAAAGGGTAAAGAGAATCGAATCAGGCTCTATGTACCTTGACATAAAAAGCGCGTTAACAAATGGAGAACGTGGACAAACACCTTTCACTCCAGCAGTTAGTATTCTTTTACAGATTCATCGTCGTTTGAAAAAAATCATCGAAGCTGGAGGACAAAAATCAGAAACTGACCGTGTGCGTTCTATCGCAGAAGATTTACGCACTCGTATTGCACATCTTCCTCTCACTCTTTTCGGGTCGTCACCTTCACACGGCGTTACCGCTTTCCAAACGCCTTTCGGGGTGAGTGCGCACAAAATTTTTGAAATTCTTAAAGATGAATACAATATTTGGATTTGCCCTAATGGCGGCCAATATAAAGATACTGTCTTCCGTATTGGCCATATGGGGGCACTTACCACCGACGATAACAAACGCCTTGTGGAAGCTCTCGACGATCTCCATCAGCGAGGCCTTCTATGAAGAAAGTAATTACTTACGGAACATACGACCTTCTTCATCATGGGCATGTAGCTCTGCTTGAACGCGCAAAGGCCCTTGGTGATTATCTTATTGTGGGAGTCACATCCGACCAATTCGACCGAGACCGCGGAAAACTCAATGTTCATCAATCTGTTGTCGAGCGCATTCGCGCTGTTGAGGCACTCGGCATTGCCGATGAGATCATCGTTGAAGAATATCAAGGGCAAAAAATTGACGATATTGTCTCACATGATGTTGACATTTTCGCTATAGGATCGGATTGGAAAGGTAAATTCGATTACCTCAGCGAATATTGTGATGTGGTATATCTTGAGCGCACAAAGGGTATTTCCTCAACGGAAATCCGCGAGAAAAAAGCCGGGATCATTCGCCTTGGAATTATCGGTGGTGGCTCACGAGCTGCACGTTTTGCTGAAGAATGCACCTATGTTTCTGGCGTGGATGTTATCGGCATTTCGCCTACACGCCCTGATGAAAGTCCTGAATTCACCACATCACTAACACCTTACCCAAACATCGAAGAGCTTCTTAAAGATTCCGATGCTGTCTATATTATCGATACCATCGAGACGCACGCACCACTCATTACACAGGCGCTCAATGCAGATTGTCATGTTATCTGTGAAACCCCCTTGTTTCTTTCACCCGATGATGCACGTACAGCATTTAAGCTCGCAGAAGAGAAGAATCTTGTACTTTTCGAAGCTGTAAAAACCTTATGGGCTCCAGCATTTCGCCGTCTTTTACTTATGGTTGAATCGGGTGCTATCGGCGATGTCAAAGCTATTGATCTTGCCTGCACACAGATACCTGAAAATTTCGATAACACTCAAAAAAATATCTACGAGGGAAGTCTTTATGACTGGGGCACTCTCGTTCTTTTACCAATTTTTCAACTTCTTGGCACATCATATTCAACGTGCGATTTATATGAAATGAAAACTGGAGATTTTTCCACTTTTGTGCGCGGACACCTTGCGTATGAGCATGCCATTGCTACTTTTAGTGCAGGTCGTGGCATTAAAAGCGAAGGACACCTCGTCATCACTGGTACACATGGATATATCTATGTTCCTGCCCCTTGGTGGAAACCGGAATATTTTGAAATTCGCACCGAAGATTTACGTGAAACAAAAAGGTACTCTTTCAGCTTTGAGGGTGAAGGTATGCGATATGAAATATTAGAATTCATCGCTATGATTCGCACACACAATCTCAACAATCGTCTTCTTTCACACGATGACATCTATGCCATTTCACATATTATTTCGCGCCTTGATTCAGGAGACACGATCCGCATTTAAAAGGAATGAATCATTAGACTCATCAAATGCAAAAATCTAAAGCAGTTCATCACTTTCACCTTCACTGAAGCAACAAAACCTTAACTCATAGATGTGAAAGTGCAATAGTCATGTATCCTAAAATTTGAACAGCCCCCTTCTTAGAAAGGGGAGAGTTATTATTTCCGCACTTTGGAGACTGTATGCACTGCGGACATCCCTGCACACATTCACATGAACGCACACGCTCTAAAGTTGCAGCACACCACTGTTGGGCTACATCAAAACCATGATACGAAAAACCTGCACCTCCCGATGCGCCGTCATAAACAAAAATAGTAGGCAACCCATGATATATATGCAAAGCCGTAGAGAGGCCGCCCAGATCCCAACGATCACAACCAGCCAACAAAGGCAACATCCCAATCATGGCATGCTCCGCCCCGTGTAAAGCTCCTGGCATCATGTCTTTATCAACGCCCAGTTCATTTAAAACTTCATTCGTCAAAGCAAACCAGAATCCTTGGGTTTCTAGAATTCGCTCCGGCATATTCAACTGCACAAATCCCTCGTGCGTATGCGTTATCTCATCTCGCATGTCGTAGCCGGTAACACGTGTTTTCACCCTGATATTTCCTGCAGACATAATTCCACCTGGGAATTCTTGTTGGCGTGCAACCTCGCGAACATCAATAGAAACAACATCGCGCGGATACGTTGTCATACTTCGTGTATCAACTGACACAACTGCCTGATTTTCTTCTAACATCTCTACGCGGTACTTTTTTCCACGATGTACATATACTGCACCAGGAAACACAGTTCTATCTGCTGCTCCTTCATCAACTGTTCCCAAAAGTTTCTGCGTATCCTTCTCAATGATACGCACCGTCCCACTCGAGCCTCGCACCTGCACGAGTTCATGTGGCGCAATAGGCAAACGACCATTCCATACCCACGAATCCCGCACTTTTACCAACAGGTTTTGTTCTACAAGTTGGTGAAGAATACTAGGAGAAGCAATGTCAAAATCGGAAAAATCTTTTTCGCTAAGCGGATGCTCACGAGCAGCGCAGCATATATGAGGTATGTACACATGTGGGTTTTTAATGTCAAAAACTTGAGCCTCAATTTTGTTCTTCCCATTCACATATTCTTCTGCGTGATCAAGAATATAGTGTTCTAAAGGATTATCTCCCGCAATAAAGATGGCTAAACCATCAGCTTCTCCGCGCCCACACCTGCCGATTTGCTGCTTAAATGATGCATATGTTCCAGGCCAGCCCGTCACAATAACACAATCAAGACTGTTAATATCTATGCCCATTTCCAGTGCACTTGTCGTAACAAGCCCTTGTAATTGTCCGTTTTTGATTGATTTTTCCAGTTCACGACGCTCGGATGCCAAATATCCACCTCGATACGTCGCGATGCGAGATGGTGACGTGTCTGTTTCACTCAAATAATTTTGTGCTATCTGAGTTACGCGTTCACTATTATGACGTGAACGCACAAAGGTAAGTAAGCGCGCATTATTATCAATCAGAACTCCTGTTAATTCTCCAGCTTCAACATGAGAATTTCTACGCACCATATCTTTTTGTTTTGGAGAACTATTCTTAGATGGTCCCTCATTGGTATCAATCTTATCTATTACGGCTCGCGGACGAATAAACATCAATGTTTTACCGGATTGACGTGACTCATCTTTATCTATCACCACACATTGAGTTCTCACACCAAGAAATTTTTTTACTACATCATCTGGTGAATCGATCGTCGCAGAAAGAAAAATAACCGTTGGATTGACGCCAGCCAAACGGGCAAGACGTACTAATCGGCGTACAATAAGAGCCACATGTGCGCCAAATAACCCTTTATAATGATGAAATTCATCGATCACAATATAGTGCAATGACTGCAAAAAACTCTGCCACCGCGCAAAATTACCCAACATACTATGATGGATGTAATCTGGATTGCTAAAAATAATATCGGCCGTTTTCGATAAGTAGTAACTCACCTCTTTTGGTGTGTCACCATCACAAGCTCCCATCACAAAAGAATGTGGAAGACGAGTAGAAACAGCCTGCATTTTCTCCCATTGATCCATTGCCAATGCCTTAGTGGGGCTCATGTAAAGCACCTTAGGTTTGCGTGAAAACGTAGATAAACGAGGAGGAGTTTTATGATATTCGACAAGATGATTGACGATAGGAATCCACGCACTCAAAGATTTTCCCGATCCTGTACCTGTTGATATAACAGTGTGATTGCCTTGGCGAATGGATTCAAAACTTTTCACTTGGTGCGCATACGGGAGTTCTACATGCCCAAATGCAGCTTTAACTTCTTCACAAACCCACCCAGGCCACTTTTCATAATTGCCTGAATTCCCATCTACATGGGCAGCATATATGAGCTGGTCTTTAGCTAACCATATGCGAACAATCGATTCATGATGGTTATGCATGAAGATTACGCTCCTTCTGGGCACTATTTTTTTTTTTTTTTTGTGATAATGTATGTATTAATACTAACCGCAGGGGTGCATATGGTTGTAGAAAAAAAAACATGGCGTTTCAATATGCCTGCCTTTCTTATGGCATGCTTTCTCTACGCCATCCTTATTGTTGCTTGCATTCCTTTTGCGCGCCACTGGATATCTAGCGATGCACGCCAAATAAGCGCTCCTACTACCGATAACTCCACACCAACACCATCTGCATCTCCAGACCTTCCTTCAACTGGCATTGAACAGCAAGTTGACACAAGCATTTTTCCATGGTGGCTTCTCGTTCTTTCACTTGGTTTTGTTGCTATGGTGCTTTTTGTATGGAAATCAAGCTATATTGTTTTAACTCCACAAAAATTGACAGAAAAAGCACAAAAAAATCTTAAAGATTTACATCTCCATAATGCCGTACATGATAAAAAAATACAAGGCACACGAGAAAAAATCATTAAAGATTCCTCTGCAGCTATGTATCGCACAGCTCTATTTTTCCAGCAACAAAAAGAACACCATAGCGATCCGCTTACACGCTCATTGCCTATAAAAAATAAGAAACAAGAAACAAAGGTGGAAACATCTTCAACATCTATGCGCCTTGTTTCATCTGAGGAAGCCATTAAACAAGGAAAAATACTCAATACTGAAAAAAAACAATCAAGCAAAACAGCATATCCAAAAACACAGCGTATGGCACCTCCACGCATTTCTCCTGTTAGTGATGACGATTTCACCTCTGACGCACTTGTATTAACAAACGAACCTGTTGATGCACCATCACAATATAAAGAACCATCAATCAATAACGGTAGCGGTAGCACCCAACAAATCATTACACCTGGTAAAACACAAAAGAAAAATAGACCACCAAAACGCCCTATTCAATCTTCACAAAACGATTCTTACAATCAAAAAATAACAGGCCTTAATACACAAAAATCAGGAAAAATTATTGCTACTGAAGTTCGTGTTTCTTCAGATGTTCAGCATTATGACGACGAAGGCGAATACATCAAGAGAACAAAATAACTCTTTTTACCATCTAAAGGTACTAAACACTGCATATTTGTTTGCATATCCACACATTAATATACCTTCTTTATATCCACCGCAAAAGCAGAAGTAAACGTCGCATTCTTGCAAGATTTCTTCACTACACGTGCAATAAAAATATTGCACACACAAAGGTCGTCACAAATACCAAAGAAAAACTCATTCACAGTCAGTAAAACTATTCATAATAACAAAAAATTTTCTTCCTCAATAATTATCTACACATATAAAAAGAGCCTGCATACGCAGGCCCTTGAGAGAAAATATACTTCAGTTTAATACATGCCGCCCATGCCACCAGCAGCTGCAGCATCGTCATTGTGATTTTCTTCAGGAATATCAGCAACAACAGCTTCAGTTGTCAAGAACAAGCCAGCAATAGAAGATGCATTCTGCAGTGCTGAACGTGTTACCTTCACAGGATCCATGACACCAGCAGCAAGAAGATCTTCATATTCGCCAGTTGCAGCGTTCAAGCCAAAGCCCTTATCAAGCTGGCGAACACGCTCAACAACAACACCACCTTCAAGGCCTGCATTTTCAGCAATCTGCTTAATAGGAGCTTCAATAGCAGCCTTAACGATTGCAGCGCCTGTAGCCTCAACGCCTTCGAGTTCAAGACCAGCGAATGCCTCTTCAGCAGCTTGAATCAAAGCAACGCCACCACCAGCAACAATACCTTCTTCAACAGCAGCCTTTGCGTTACGTACAGCGTCTTCAATACGGTGCTTACGCTCTTTCAATTCAACTTCTGTTGCAGCACCTGCTTTAATAACAGCAACGCCACCAGCAAGCTTTGCAAGGCGTTCTTGGAGTTTCTCTGAATCATAATCAGATGTGGACTGCTCAAGAAGAACCTTGATTTCGTTAACGCGACCTTCAATTTCTTCAGCTGAGCCAGCGCCTTCAACGATCGTTGTTTCGTCTTTTGTCATAACGACCTTGCGTGCGCGGCCAAGATCTTCAAGTTCTGTGTTCTCAAGCTTCAAACCGACTGATTCACTGATAACTGTACCGCCAGTCAAAATTGCCATATCTTGCAACATAGCCTTACGACGATCACCAAAGCCAGGAGCTTTCACAGCAGCCGACTTGAAAACACCCTTGATCTTATTAACAACGAGAGTTGCAAGAGCTTCACCCTCAATATCTTCAGCAATGATGACGAGTGATTTACCAGCTTGCATAACCTTTTCAAGAACAGGAACAAGATCCTTCATGTTTGAAATCTTTTGGTCGGTCAAAAGAATATAAGGATCTTCGAGTTCTGCTTCTTGACGTTCAGTATCAGTAATGAAGTAAGGGGAGAGATAACCCTTATCGAAGTTCATACCTTCAGTGAGTTCAAGTTGAATGCCAAATGTATTCGATTCTTCAACAGTGATGACGCCTTCTTTGCCTGCTTTGCTCATAGCTTCAGCAATTGCCTGACCAATTTCAATATCGCCAGCAGAAATAGCAGCAGTTGATGCGATTTCTTCTTCTGTTTCAATATCTTTTGCATCAGCAAGAAGACGTTCTGAAATAGCTGCCACAGCCTTTTCAATGCCCTTCTTCAATGCAACTGGGTTTGCACCAGCAGCAACGTTACGCAAACCTTCGCGCACAAGTGCCTGAGCAAGAACAGTAGCTGTTGTAGTACCGTCACCAGCAACATCGTCTGTCTTCTTAGCAACTTCTTTAACGAGTTCCGCACCGATACGTTCATATGGATCTGCTAAATCAATTTCTTTAGCAATAGAAACACCGTCGTTAGTGATGGTTGGTGCTCCCCATTTTTTATCAAGAACGACATTACGGCCTTTTGGTCCAAGAGTGACCTTCACTGTATCTGCAAGAAGATTAAGACCACGTTCCATAGAACGGCGTGCTTCTTCATTAAAAGCAATGGTTTTTGCCATGCTAAATTCCTCCAGGTAATACCTTAGTTGGTGCCCGCGACGGCCATTTATGGCTTCTGTACTTTACACAAGCACATAAATTCACCAACAAACTTTCTTCACTCTCTTGAGTGCTATGTATAAGTTTTACACTTAGAAAGTCGGATATCAAGGAAAAAACAAGATTTTTATCCCACAGCTAATTTTTATGCATCTTTAAAATATGGTCAATTACTATTCTTCAATTATTCTTCAGGTTCTGCCTCAAGGCCACGATAACTTTCTTCTTTCTCGATAGGTTCATCTGGAGTATACTCACTTGTTGCCTCAACGCCATCATGAAGTGTGGCAATAATTTTACGTATCTTTCCTTCAGGCTCGACATTAGATACATGCTTATCAATAGGCGTAGCGATTCTTTCAAGAAGTTCATCATCAAAAGTATCGTTTTCATCATTATGGTGTACAGCTGTCTGAATCGTTTTTTTCTTTTTTGTCGATTCAGATGCAATGCGCTCCATAGTTTTCTGTTTCACCAATTCACGCATCATTATTTTACGCTCCTCGGCACTCATGTTATTCCACGGAATCATGCGCACAGGATTACTCTCAAGCCGCTCGCTTACAGCCTCCAGACTTGAAGAGGTAAGAGTAGATGGAGAGCTTATAACCCCCACAGATTCGGGTTCTTGAAAACGTTCGAAAATCGATGTTCGTGTTTGGCGTGCAAATACCGATGTTCGCTTCACTTTAGTTTCACGAAGGTCAGATGGTTTTTCACTAACACGCGAAGGTGCTCCATCACTAACAAGAGAATCATCATTACTCTTATTGTTTTTCTTCACCGATACATTGCCAGCAACATTATCAACACAATCAGCTGAAACTGAACGAGTAGATGCTTTCTTCTTCAATACATCGTATTCACCCGATAAATTATCACGTACTATGTCTTCGTATTCACGTAACACTGCGCTCGAAAAAAGTTTTTTTCTCTTCAGCAATTCATTGACATCACCAAAGCACATATCATAAAAATATGAATCAGAAACACATGAAAATTCTTCACGTAATTTATGTAAAAGAGTTTTATATCTTTGTGGAGAAACACCGTAAAAAGCGCACAGGTGCGCATCTTTCATAATGCACTCATCAATACGTATATCTGCTGATGTTGACACACGTTTATCTTCTGCAGATTCACAAAACACTTTCGTTTTTGTATATAAACCTCGAATAAGTTCAGCAACATAAGATGCCGTTTCTTCTTCAACACCAATCTTAGTAAGATGTTCGTAAGCAAAATCAGCTGATGCGCGAAAATTTTCTCCACCGCATCGTGTATAAACACGAAATTCTTCTACAGAAAAAACAGCACCGTGATACCACACAGCCAACTGTACACATTCGGCACGTCGAGCATGTTGAAGGCAGTTCTCTACATGTTCAAGAACATCAGTCAAATGAGTTATATCATGAACAACGCGCTCATCAGCGCACCACATATCAATAAGTGTGCGCGCAGCATCCTCAACTACTTCTAAGGCAATATGTGGTGATATGTTATGAACAGTGGCGACATAATGCGAAGAAAGCCATGAAGGAACAACACTGCCCATATTCACCCCTATATCCATATCTTTGAATAATATCCGAGTATTTACATTACACCTTTTTCTGCTATGAAACTTTTTACTCTTGCATCAAAACATCACAAATACTCTTCCTTTCTATTAGGCTATGAACGTGGCTTTAATGCGAAAAAGATATCCCCTTACAGGTTACGCCCTTATTACCGGAGCAACATCAGGCATTGGTTTTGCTTTCGCTTGCGCTTTAGCCGTAAGGAAAGTGAATATTGTTCTTGTTGCACGCAATGAAGAGCGACTCAAAAAAACTCAGGAATACCTCATTCGCTCTTATGGTATTGAATGTGAGATTTTACAAGCCGATGTTTCACGTGACGATGGCCTTCAATGCATTCAAACACGCTTGACCAGTGCACATAATCCCATCAGTATTTTCATTAACAATGCTGGCCATGGATTACATCATAAGCTCGCCACTACCGACACAGAACCCCTCGTACATGCAATGGACGTCATGGCAAAAGCGCCTGTACTACTTGGAGCTCACGCAGGCAATGCCATGAAAGAACGAGGTAACGGCATCATTATTAACACTGCTTCGATTTCAGGTCTTGTTCCTATGGGGTTATATTCCGCTATTAAATCTTTGGTGCGCACATGGTCACTTTCTCTTGGTTTCGAACTGAAAAATACAGGAGTGCGTGTTATTACCTTTATGCCTGGATGGGTACACACAGAACACCATAAACGCGCAGGCATTACTACATCAAACATTCCTTCATGGCTCTTTATCACAGCTCAACGCGCAGCAAATGAGTGTCTAGAAAAGTGCGAAAAAGGCAGATGGTATGTTGTTCCATCTCACCGCTTTCAAGTAATGGAAAAACTTGCTTTGCATACTCCCATATCTATTGTTGGCGCAATAACACAAAAGATAAAAAAAGGAAGAGACGCCGCGCAACATTAAGGTTCACAAAGGCACATATCGATGAAACTATGGAAAAAGCCTCAAAGTAACTCACCTGATCAACAGGTGAGTGAGGCTCCTTACGTCGATTTATCTCCTTATTTAAGTGAGCACTTACAACAACGACGCAGCAGAATACGCAGATTTTTTACACGCCCCAGCATGAAACTCCTCCTCAATACACATGTTGAGGGCAAAGATAATGTTGAAGGAATTGAAGGAGCCTATATCCTCATTCCCAATCATCAGTCACATTTAGACGCTCCAATGATTTTTTCTCTTTTGCCTGATTTTTTGAATGAACGTCTTGCAACCGGAGCAGCAGCAGATTACTTTTTCCGAAAAAAGACCATCGCAAAGTTGACTTCTCTCTTTTTCAATACGTATCCTATCGAGCGAAAAGGAAGGCCACGACCAGCAAATCAACCTAATGCTGCTGGCATGACAGGACGTTTACTTAAAGAAGGCGTACCTATTCTTGTGTTCCCTGAAGGCACACGCTCACGCACAGGAGAAATTGGAGATTACAAACCTGGCGCTGCGGCTTTGGCGCAAAAAAATAATGTTCCTCTTATCCCCATCGCTATGGTTGGCGGACACGACGCAATGCCTGTTGGCTCTATATTCCCAAAATTACGTTCTCGTGTGTACCTTTATATCGGTAAGCCTATGTATTCACATGAAGGCGAAACAGCCAATGCTTTTATGGATCGCACCTTTGATGCTATCAAGGCCATGATACGCGAATCATCTGCATATCCCGCTAAAGCAGACGGAACAAGCTACTTTAATTAAAGACGTTTCACGATTCTACGCAATTCATTCAGCTTATTTGAACACAACAATGTTCCACATGGAACAAAATGCACATATGCATTTCATCCACACGGAACTTTGCGCAAGTATTATTCGTTATCCTCTTTATTGAGATCCAGACCAGGTTCATCAAAGGCTAATTTTGCATTCGGAAAAATCTTTTTCAAAACAAAACGCGCAAGAAGATAACTTCCACCACAACCTATAGCAACGAAAAGCAATCGTTTCCATAGCGTTTCAATATCTGTCAATTCATAGTAGAAAAGATACAAAGAAACATAAAATAGTACCCATCCTAGAAGATGACCTGCACTTTGCGCTATGTCTGCATAGGGATGCGAAAAGACAGATTCGGGAATTCCAATCAAAAGAAATGATAGGAAAAGTAAACCAATAATAACAATAATAAACCAATACATACTTTTTCCTACAACGCTCTAACAAGTGAAGCACAATGCCCGATACCAGCTAAATCTGCAACTGTCGCCCAACCCAAATTAATATCATCTGCTATTGCAACTTGTTTTTTTTTTGACAAATTAAAAGGCGCTTTTACCATTTTCTTTAACCACGCAGGCATTTTTCCATAAATTTTATTATATGCTCGTTTTGCTAACAAAACTGCATATGCACGTGCTCCACCAGCCTGTTTTACAGCGTCAGCAACTTTTTTTCTTCATTTTATTGATTTTAGCAACCAATTTTGCAATACCAGCTGCAACACCAACAGCACCGGTAGCAGCTAAAGTGGCACATCAGCTACACACGTTGCCGCAATTGATGCCCACCACCACCATGATAGGTCGATGGTGATGGGTTATGTTGCGCCTTTCGTGTCAACATGTTGACGGATGGTGCTGCTTGCAGGGATGAGTTCATAGTAGGTGGGCAGGTGTTTGCCTACGGCATCCATAGCCCATGGCGCATCCACCGTTGCCACTGTATCCCCTTGATTGTTCATGAGGTCAAGTTTACCATCCGTGCCATAGCGAAGAGTATGACCTACAGGAATATCGAAAGTAAAATCAGCATAATTCGTGTTTTCGTCATCAATAACTGTAACGATGCGACCTTCCAACTCACCATCAACATGCTACACAGAAGCACCAACGTTACTGCGCGTTACAGCTACACCATCTTCTACCTTGTCGGCTTGCGCGCCTGCTGGGGCAAGTGAAAACTCTGCGCCCATCTCCACGTCTTTAATGCTCACCTCACCCTTTTCACCCACTTCAGGAAGCACATTGCCAAGCAATATATCCTCTTCTTTATGAATCATTACCCTTACGAGAAAAAACAATAATAACTATAAAACCTACAAGTGCAAGCACTATTGCACATAAGCGCAAAATAACCACCATCGTTTCAGATAGAGGAAAGAAACTCATAGTATTAAGCACAACAACAAACAAGAGAAGGGAAATATAAAAGCAGAAATATTCTCCTTTTTCTCTTGCAGATTCTCGGCATGATGGGCGAAGAAAATAAATTATGGAAATGAGGCACAGAAAAATCACCATGCCTCGTAATATCATTTGCACAATATTAGCGATCGGAAGAAAACTAGCTGAGAAAAGTGCAACTATAAGAGCAACAAGTATGAGGACATTTCTTTTCATGATATTAGTTTCTTGCATATCGATACCATTTCTCATTGTACTTAAAACCACGCCTTACCCAGGCAAATACCAAGTTGCAATCCATATCCAAACGAAGCACCAAACAAGCATGCGTAACAACCAGCCCCAGCAGTTCCTACACATGCCGTACCACACACAACACCTAGAACCCCTAAAGCCCAATTACTTACACCATAGCTGTTCATACAACTTTTGAATTTTTTCCAATTCAAACCACGTGTTTCATAAAGAATAGAATCACCTTGCCCCTCATCAACAATTAAAGTATCCACTGTAGGAATAATTATTCCACACATAAACATGAACTGACTGTTCACTCTCCATATATGCATACACTTCTTGAATATTCACAGTACGGCCATTCCATACAAATAGAACTTTACTTACTAAATCAACACCAGACACGAGCGGAACATCAACAATCCATTGACGATCTTTCTTATACACAATAGCTTCAGACCATTCTAAAGAAACGCCACTACGAAGAGTATATTTTTGTTTCATTGCTTTCTTTTTGTAAAATTAAACCCATTAAAGGACCTTGTTTTTTTTAACTACGAATTTGCAGTTATATAACTACTCGCATCTAACAAAGTATTCAACTCAACAACCTGTGTCTCTAAAGAAGTTTCAGTATCACTTACGCCGATATCGTACATTTCATCTGCACTCACATTTGACGTAACACCAATGCCTGCCAAAACTATTACTACGCTTGCAAAGCCAGCCATGAATTTTTTATATTTCATTAATGAAGAAATCTTCATAACAATTCCTTTTCTTTTTATACTTCAACGTTTTTACTAAAAGCGCTTTCTCTTACCTAACTTTTTCCTCTTATCTCTGAAAGTCCAGAACATTTCAGCAAAAAA
>JAGBKC010000075.1 GCA_017934115.1 Actinomycetaceae bacterium
AAAAATTTTATTTTTACTATTGTGTTTTGTATGTATATTTTCTCGGCACATTTTATGTGTTTTGTTTAATGTGTGCGTTGCGTTAGGTGTTTGTTGCTAGTCGTTTTATATGGTGTATGAGGGGAAACGGGTGAAAAGGCTTGCGAGTTAGTGATCAAGCCATAATAGTAATAATAATGCTTATGCACTATAGTGTGCGCGGCGGCTTGTTTTTAGAGCTGTGCAAATAAAGATTTTGTTGCGTATGCTGGGCTGCACCATAAACTTACTTGACGAAACCTTAGATGAAGAAACCGCTCTTTTTTATTATGATGAGTATGTGAATATTATTTTTGTGGGCATTGGTGGTTTTATTGGAGCTGTGCTGCGCTATTGTGTTTCTTTACTGCCTTTGCCTTCGGTCCATGATTTTCCTTATCTGACATTGTTAGTGAATGTTGTTGGCGCTTTTGTTTTAGGGTGTCTTGTTGCATGGCAAACGGGACATGTGATAGATCCTCGTTTACTGCTGGTGATGAAAGTAGGGGTGTGTGGTGGTTTTACTACCTTTTCTACCTTTTCTGCAGAAGCGTTCGATTTGTTCACGAATGGTAAAACTTTGATGGCGGTGTTGTATGTGTGTGCATCGGTTGTTCTTAGTGTGTGTGCAGTGTGGTTGCCTCAACGCTACATGTAATGGGAGGTGAGTTCTCTCAAAGAGAAAAATAAAAATGCTGTGGCACATACATACCACAGCATTTTTGAAGAAAAGGGTAACAATAACGCTTATGCACTATGGCGTCCGCGGCGGCTTACTTTCAAAGCTGCAGCGCCAAGAGCGGTTGTTGCACCTGCCAAACCGAGTAAAGAACCGAATGCTTTACCTGTTGTAGCAAGATCGGCAGTTTCGATCGTGTACTGAACATCATCGCCCACGCCAGTGTTAGGCAAGTTTGTATCAGATTCACGTGTTGCATCTTTAGCCTGTGGGATGATAGACCATTGAGATGCAAGGGTATCGCCGAGATCTACCTCTGTTTCGTTTGTTTTTGTTTGTGGAAGAGATGCATCCTTAGCAACAGCTTCGGGTGCTTCGTCTTCTACGGAAAGATTGATATCAGCAAGATCGTTAAGCGCATTGTTAGCAGCTTCGTTGATGCTATTGCTGATAGTTGCGTCAGTTGCAAGTGCATCACTTACTTCTTCTACAGTTGTGTCAATGTTTTGAAGGTCGTTAAGAGCATTTTGAAGTGTGTTGACACTGTTTTGTGCATTTGTTACGCTTGCTTGGCAGTTCTTGTTATTGTTTTGTGCTGCAGCAAGAGCGGTTTGCGCATCTGAAAGAATGCTTTCAGTTTCGTTAGCAGTTGCACGCGCGTTGTTGAGTTCTTCTAATGCAGTCTCAAGTTTTTCTTCCGCAGCCTTCAAATTGTTTTCAGCTGTTGCTAATGCTGCTTCAGCTTCTGCAACGAGTGCATCGTCAACAACTGTTGCGCTTACGGTTGCTTGAGTTGTAGCGGTAAGGCGGTGTACTGACAATTCAACGATATCATTGCCATTCTGTGAAGCTTGCGTATCTTCAGATGTTGCTTCTTCTGTGTTGGCTGCTTGTGAGCTTGTGCCGTTCATATAAGCGTCAAGGAGTTTTTCGTATTCATCTGGAGTGAATGCTTGCTCGTTGGTTGATGAACGAAATACTTGTCCAGCAGTTCCATTCATATAGAAGCCCATATACGTGAAAGTGGTTTGATGTGTATTCCAAGCTGCGCCGGTTAATGTATAGTCTTTATTAATGAGATTTTTGTAATGTCCTTGCCCATTTTCAGGATGTGCTTTTTCATCATCATACCAGCCGTGTAACATGTCGGTTGCATTGGAACGTCCCCAGATAATATTTTCTGCTCCAGCTATATTTGCTGAATCGAATCCGTCATGTTCGATGTTATTCGCGTGCTCTTTATAATGTCGAGAAAAATCAGTATGAATCTGTGCCCATGCCATAAGGGAGTGGGTAATCTTATACTGTGGCAAGCCGTCCTTTGCGCGATATTCGTTTGCTTTGCGAACGATATCGAGAGATTTCTTCATGTTGTCAAGGCTTGTTGCATCTTTTTCGTCCCCAAGCTTAACGTACTTGGAATACCAGCTTGGTGTCTGATTGTGGTTGCCAGTAACGATTTTTTCTGCTTCGGTTGCACCTTGCGCCGCGAAGAAACCTGCTGAACCCTTAGCTTTTTGTGATGCGTCAAGTTGTGCCTGGTTGTTTGCTTCTGCTGTGTTTGTATTGTTGTTAGCTGCAGCTTCTTCGCTTGGTGCTTCGCTTTCCTCGGCTGTAGCTGACGTATCTGCAGTATTTGATGCATTTTCTACAGGTGTTCCAGCTTCAGCTTCTTCCAGTGCTTTCTTGCAGTTATCGACCTCAGCTTGTGCTTGTTCAACTGCGCGTTGTGCTTCTTCATACTGGGCTTTTGCTACCGAAACTGCTGTGAGATTGTGTGCGTGGTTAGCATTTGCTTCGTCGCAGTTATTTTGTGCTTGTTCTACTTGTGCCTGAGAATCTGCGAGAGCTTGTTGTGCTTGGCTCAACTGTGCACGTGCTTCATCGAGCTCTTTTTGCTTGGCTTGTTGTGTGTCACCGCTTTGTGATGCTGTTGGATCTACAGGTGTGTTGTCGTCTGCAAATGCTGCACCTGGAATGGCTGTCATGCCGACTGCGGAAAGTGCGCTGAGTGCTGCCAACTGTGTTGCTCGTGAAGTCTTCATATGTTTCTAGTCCTTAGGTCGAGTATATTTACATATGTCGTTCAATGAAGAACGTATAACGAAATAATAACGAAAAAAAGTTATAAATATGTTATTTTTGCGAAAGTTAATGATTCTTAACGCAGGAAGACGGTATATTTTATCGTTATGTAAAAACGTTATAAATGTACGTTCACGCAGATAATAAAAAAATGCCCACTCCTTTTTTGTGTAAATGTAAATATGAGAGGGGTCTTTCTTCCTATGTTTTTGTGGTGTATTTCATGTGTGTGTGACAGGAGAGTGTGACGTGGTTATAAACAAAGAAAAGAAGTTTATTGTCGTAGCGCTCCATACTTAGGTATGATGTGTTTCAACACACGATGTTGTGGAGAAAAGGAGAATCTATGGATTTTTTTGGTACAGCATGGGCTCTTGTGCCACCTCTTGTGGCTATCGTTTTAGCCTTGATAACTAAAGAAGTATTCAGTTCACTCTTTGTGGGAATCTTGGTGGGCTCACTGCTTACAGCAGGTTTTCATCCTATTGAAACTCTTAATAATCTTATTTCTAACGATATTACTGTCACTGTCGATGGTGAAGAAGAAGAAATGTCATTGGGCTTTGTGAATGCTATTTCAGATGCCTCAAATGCGGGTATTTTCCTCTTTCTGGTATTGCTAGGAATTATGGTTGCACTTGTTAACTCTGCCGGCGGAAGTGTCGCTTTTGGTCAATGGGCAGCACGTCATGTAAAAACACGTGTAGGTACACAATTGGCAACCTTCTTTTTAGGTATTCTTATTTTCATTGATGATTATTTCAATTGCTTAACTGTTGGTGCGGTGATGCGTCCCGTAACAGATGAACAAAAAATTTCACGTGCAAAACTTGCCTATATTATTGATTCAACAGCAGCTCCAATATGTATGATTGCTCCTATTTCTTCGTGGGCAGCGGCAGTCTCGTCAACTGCTGACGATATTGAAGGTGTTTCAGGTATCAAGCTCTTCATCGAGGCTATTCCTTATAATTTCTACTCGCTTCTTACCTTGGTGTTTGTTGTAGGTATCATCATTATGGGATTTGATTATGGTCCGATGGCAAAAGCCGAATTAGCTGCTTATAAAGATGGTGAATTAGGCATAGAAGGTGCAGAAGAAAAAATAGAAAACGAAAAAGCTAATATTTTCGATCTTCTTATTCCAGTTATTATTTTGATCATCTTCTCTGTTATTGGCATGCTCTACGTTGGAGGATACTGGGATTCAGAGGGCGAAACTTACCATAATATTGCTGATGCCTTTGGTGATACAGATGCAGGTGTGGCGCTTCCATGGGGTGCTCTTGTGGCCTTGTTGATATCTTTCATATATTTATTGGCTCGACGTGTTATTAGTTTTAAGAAAGCTGCTGATACTGTAACTGCTGGTTTTAAGGCGATGGTTCCAGCTATGTTGATTTTGACATTCGCTCTTACATTGAAGTTATCTACGAAAGCTCTTGGGGCAGATGTATTTGTGCGCGATATTATGGAAGGCTCTGCAGATAGTTTGTATAAGTTATTACCTGCAGTTATTTTCCTTGTGGCTCTCGGTTTAGCATTCTCAACCGGTACAAGCTGGGGAACATTCGGTATCCTTATTCCTATTGTGACCACGATTTTTGCCGGACAAACAGAACTGTTGACCATTGGTATTTCTGCATGCTTGGCTGGAGCCGTATGCGGTGACCACATATCTCCAATATCAGATACAACAGTCATGTCGTCTGCTGGTGCGAATGTTAATCACGTGAAACACGTGCAAACGCAAATTCCTTACGCACTGAGCGTTGCTGCAGTTTCATTTGTTTGCTTCATCATTGCTGGCTTTGTTCAAAATTGGATGATTACTTTAGGTATAGGCATCGTTTTGACGATAGGTCTTTTGTTTGTTTTGCGTTCAACTGTGGGGCGTAAAGTGGACGATGAAATCGTGGCAGTAGCATAAAGGGACGTAAAAATTGATGCGATTTTTAAGGCACCTTCGGGTGCCTTTTTTATAGAAAATTTACGTCCAATGATATCTGGTTGAAAAGATATGGACTGTATGTGGAAGTAAGAATGGAATATTCTTGGTATGTGTGAAAGCGTTTTTTGATTCTTGTTCATTATGTTGTGTGCGCTATGTTTGCGGGTATTGAGTAAAGGGAGGAAGTATATAGGGGGAAAATTTTTTTTGCTACCCATCGCTTCGAAGTGCAGAAATGAGCGCGCGAATCAGCAATATAAATAAATAAATCCCAAATAAATAGGTATTTATTTCTGCACTAAGTATATGTGCACACCATGCACCTACGGGAATAACAACGCATGCGCTGATACCTACAATGACTGCCATGGAATGATGAATCATCTTCTTTCGAGCATTCGAGATGCTTCCAGTTATTCCTCCTGGCAACATGGCGATCAGGGAAGAGCCGCGTGCTGCAAGATCAGAGGTATGAAAAATAAACATAAGTGAAGGTACCATCACGCCGCCACCGCCAACTCCAAGTAAAACAGCAATGATCCCAATTCCTATACCAAGGATGATGAGGCCTGCTGCGCTCGCAAAAGAAAGAGTAAAATCATCTAAGCGTCTGGGAGTAAAAATAAATTGAATCGATGCGATAAAACCAATAAAAATGAAATAAAACCAGCGTAAAAACTTTTCACTCAAACGTACCAATAACCACGAACCAATAGAAGTTCCCCCGATAACTCCAGCGCTCATCAATAATGCTGCATCCCAATGAGTATTGCCATTAAAGGAGTACGTAGCTATGCCAATGATGGAAATAGGGATGATACTTGCAAGAGATGTGGCTGCAGCTTCTTTATGTGATAAACCAGCATACATAAGCCCTGGTACAATAATGAGTCCGCCACCAACACCGAAAAACCCTGACATGAACCCCGCAAGTGCCCCTACGCATATAAGGAGAAGGGTGGAACGTGAAAAGTGGAAGCGAAAATAACGCATGGTTAGCAGTATATAGGGAGCAAGTCTTTACGGAAGTGTGCTACCTCGTGTATTTTAAGAAGTGTTTCTTTCGTTAATCGAATTCAAGGATGATTATGAGTGAATTAACGTATCAAATTATTGCCTTAGTGATTTACTTTGTATTGATGTTGCTGATTGGTTTTATGGCATCGCGCAAAGTGAAAACAGCTGATAGCTACTTTTTGGCAGACCGCAAACTTTCGCCTTTTACTGCTGCACTTTCAGCTAATGCGGCAGATATGTCGGGCTGGCTGTTGATGGGGTTGCCAGGTGCTATTTATGCTGCGGGTCTTTTTGAGGCATGGATCGCCATTGGGCTCACCATTGGTGCATGGGTAAACTGGAAATTTGTTGCCCCTCGTTTGCGCGTATATTCGGAAATTGCCGATGATGCTATTACTATTCCTTCCTTCTTTTCTAAGCGTTTGGGTGGTGATGGGCGTCCAATGCGTATTGCGTCCTCACTTGTTATTCTTGTGTTCTTCACTTTTTATGTTTCATCTGGAATGGTGGCAGCAGGAAAATTTTGTGAAAGTACCTTTGGGTGGAGCTACTACACAGGCATGGCGATCGTTGGTGTTATTACCTTAATGTATACACTCTTTGGTGGTTTTCTAGCTGCCACATGGACAGATGTTGCCCAGGGGCTTTTGATGGCTGCTGCGTTGATTGCTGTTCCTGTAGTGGCGTTCTTTCGTTTTGGTGGATGGTCGCCAATTGCTGAAGGCATTGACGCATCTGGAGTTGAAGATGTATTGAACTTATTTAAGGGCATTGATGACGGTGCTTTTATGTGGATTATTGCTCTTATTTCCACAGCTGCATGGGGCTTGGGGTATTTTGGACAGCCACACATTATCGTGCGTTTCTTGGCGTTACGTTCGGCTCATGAAGCACGTGTATCGCGCCGTTTCTCGCTTGTATGGATGCTTGTGACTGCTGCGGGTGCCGTGGTAACGGCGCTGATCGGCTTGTATTACTATACGACGTCGGGTGCGAAACTTGCTGATGCAGAAACAGTGTTCCTTGAGCTTTCGAAGATATTGTTCCATCCGCTTGTTGCCGGTTTTGTGCTTGCTGCGGTGTTGGCGGCTATTATGTCGACGATGTCATCGCAGTTGATCGTGTGTTCTTCTGCTTTGGTTGAAGATCTCTATGATGCAAAAAATCGCGATACATCTGTGCGTGTAGAACTCATTGTTTCACGTGTAGCGGTGGTTGTTGTTGCTGTGTGTGCGGCACTTTTGGCTCTTGATCGCGATTCTGCTATTTTGGATCTTGTTGCATTCTCGTGGGCAGGTTTTGGTGCTGCTTTCGGCCCTGTTGTCTTGCTGTCTTTATATTGGAAGAAACTTACATCTGCCGGTGCATTTGCTGGCTTGGTGAGCGGTGCTGTTGTTACCTTCGTGTGGGGAAGTATCGATGCTCTTCATGGTGTGATGTATGAGATTGTTCCAGGTTTCTTGGTGAATCTATGTGTAGCTATTGTGGTTTCTTTGGTAACGAAGCAGAATAATTCTTCAGTTGATGAACAATTTGAGCGAATGACTACACAACTTGCACGCGGAGAAGAAGATATAAAAGAATTATAGAATTACTCACATGCTTAAGTTTTTTGCCCTAGCAAAAGAAGAAGTGAGTATTCTAGAACATGCTGTGTATTTTAACGTCAGTGTTTTTCCCACTCGCTGATGGTAGAAAGCAGCAATTGTCAATGTACGTTTTGAATATGTTTTCATATTCCTGAACAAAGGCTACGCTAGTGCGCACGTATTCACCAAAGCCAGGCGATGTCGAAAAGAAGTGGTACGTCATCGACGCCACCGACATTGTGCTCGGTCGTTTGGCAACACATGTTGCTACGTTGCTCCGTGGGAAGCATAAGCCAACTTTCGCTCCTCACGTAGATAACGGAGATTATGTCATAGTTATTAACGCTGAAAAAGTTGCTCTTACAGGAGCAAAGCGTGAAGAGAAGATGGCTTATCATCATTCGGGTTTCCCAGGTGGTTTGAAGGCTACAAGTTATGCTGAATTGCTTGCAACGCACCCAGAACGTGCAGTTGAAAAAGCTGTTCGCGGCATGTTACCAAAGAACCGTTTGGCACGCCAGCAGATCTCAAAATTGAAGGTTTATGCTGGTGCTAACCACCCACATGAGGCTCAAAAGCCTGAAGTTTTTGAAATTACCCAAATTGCTCAGTGAGCTTTCCAGAACAGGATGTAAATAATGGCTGATACCATAGTTGAAACTGAGCTGGATGAAGAGTTCACCGGCTCCTACACAACCGAAACGCAAGAGAAGAAAACCGGCAAGGGTGCTTCCGCATCGGCTCCTGGTCAGGCTGTTGGCCGCCGTAAGGAAGCTGTTGCTCGTGTTCGCCTTGTGCCTGGTAGTGGCGAATGGAAGATCAACGGACGTTCTCTTGATGAGTACTTCCCAAATAAGTTGCATCAGCAGCTTGTGAATTCTCCTTTTGCTTTGCTCGATCTTGAAGGCCGATTTGATGTGATCGCTCGCATCAATGGTGGTGGTATTTCTGGCCAAGCTGGTGCATTGCGTCTTGGCATTGCACGTTGCTTGAATGAAATTGATCGTGAAGCAAATCGTCCAGAATTAAAGAAGGCTGGCTTCTTAACACGTGATGCTCGTGCAGTTGAACGTAAGAAGGCTGGTTTGAAGAAAGCTCGCAAGGCTTCTCAGTTCTCTAAGCGTTAAAGTTATTACGGCTTTATGGTGGCATGGCTATAGGTCATGCCACTTTTTTATGTCTTACTTTCTAAAACTTTTTCTACTTGCATATAGTGCTACTTTTTGTATATTCTTTCTTTGGTAATATTGAACATGTATTAACGGAGATACATATGAAAAATCTGAAAAAATTTGGTGTGTTGCCATGGGTTCTTTTGGCAATCGTTCTCGGTATTGTTTTCGGACTTTTTTTGCCTGAAAGTATCGCACGTATTTTCTTCACATTTAACGATATTTTTAGCCAGTTCTTAAGCTTTTCTATCCCGCTCATTATTGTTGGCTTGATTGTTCCAGCAATTGCTGACCTTGGTAAAGGGGCGGGTAAGTGGCTTGTGTTGACAGCGGCACTTGCGTATACATCAACTCTTTTTGCAGGATTCTTGACTTATCTAGTGTGTCATTTTAGTTTTCCAAGTATTTTGGGCTCTGGAATGGCTAAAGTTGATGAGCCTAGCTCGCTTTCTGGGTATTTCACGATTGAAATCAATCCTGTTTTCGGTGTGATGACAGCTCTTGTGCTTTCTTTTGTCGTGGGCATTGGGCTTTCTCTTGTGCCGCGTGGAATTATGCGTAAAGGTTTTCTTGAATTCCGTGAGATTATCACGAAACTTATTTCGAGTGTCATTATTCCTTTGCTTCCGCTTCATATTTTCGGTATTTTTGTTAATCTTACTCTTTCGGGTGACGTTGCTCGAATCGTGAAAGTTTTGCTGTGGGTCGTTGTTCTTGTTATTGCACTTGAAGTTGTTATTCTAGGTGTGCAATTTGGTATTGCTGGACTTATTGCTAAGAAGAACCCATTAAAGGCATTGTGGAATATGCTTCCTGCATATATGACTGCTTTAGGTACGTCGTCGTCTGCTGCAACTATTCCTGTCACTTTACAACAAACCCGCAAGAATGATGTGTCAGAACCAGTTTCTGCTTTTACGGTGCCACTTTGTGCAACTATTCATCTTTCGGGTTCTACGTCCAAAATCGTTGCATTCGCTTTGGCGATTATCTTTGTGAATGGCCTTGATGTTTCTGTGGGGCAAATGGTGGGCTTTATC
>JAGBKC010000076.1 GCA_017934115.1 Actinomycetaceae bacterium
ATGAAATGACTCCTGAACAGATTCGTTGTTATAGTGCTATTGTTTCCCAGTCAACGTGGTTATTTACTGATACGATCGCGAATAATCTTCGTTTAGCTTTTCCGGATGCTACAGAAGAACAGATGTGGAACGCCTTAGAAAAAGCTCACGTTGCTAAGGATGTGCGCAACATGCCGGATGGCTTAGATACATGGCTCGGAGAAGGCGGGCGCCTTGTTTCTGGTGGGCAAGCTCAACGTATTGCTATTGCACGGGCTTTATTGTCGGGAAGAAAAATTCTTTTGCTTGATGAGCCAACAAGTCAGGTTGATATTGAATCAGAAAAATATATTATTCAAGCTCTTGAAGAATTTGATGAGACCTGGACAATTATTTGTGTGACACATCGGTCGTCTTTGTTGTGCGTTGTTGATGAAGTCTGGCGTATGGATAGTGGCATTCTTGAGCGTGTAGAAAAAGAAGATATTCAACTTTTAACAGAAGAAGATAATGATGGAAAAAACTAAAAATTCACAAGTGAAACAGCCTTCTTTACGTGAATTATTGCGCTGGTTAACAGGTGTTACGCGCCCTGTTCATGCGCCCTTGTATGTGTCAACGGTATTTCGAATTATCAACTTATCGTGCGATATTCTTCTTTTTGCTTTTGTTGCAGGTGGGCTTGTGAAAGTGATAGAAAAAAATCTTTCTCTCATGATGTTTTTTTCTGTTCTCATTATTCTTTCTGCAGTAAAAGCAGTTGCCTACTATTTGGAGCAATTTACAGGGCATTATGTTGCTTTTAAGGCTCTTGAATTGCTGCGCACACATGTTTTTTCGCAACTGTGGCCCAAAGCTCCAGCTTTTATGATGCACTCGCGATCGGGTGATTTGTTGACGTCACTTACAAGAGATGTTGATCGTATAGAAGTTGTTTATGCGCATACTTTTGCGCCTGTTATTTCCGCTTATACAGTGCCGATAGTAATGCTTATTCTTGGTGGAAGTCTTATTTCGTGGAGCTTGGTTCTTATTCCTGCTGTGATGATTCTTTTCGCGCTTCTTGTTGTGCCTTTTGTTGGTTTGCGCTCTTCTTTGAGGAAAACTCATAATGTTCTTACTTTGAGGCGTGATCTTTCCCATTATGTTCATGACAGTGTTTTTGGAGTTGAAGAAATCGTCAGTTTTGGGTGCGCATCGGAACGTATTGAGCATATTGAACGTATGAGTGATGAGATACAAAGAGAAGGTAGGGCTGCGCGCTTATCTGCGGGTTTTCGTCGTATGGGTAATTATTTGCTCATGCTTTTAAGTGTCGTTGGTGTTGGTGTTGCGGGAGTGCAGGAAAGTTTTTCTTTATTCGAAACGATGGTTATTATGGGGGGCGTTTTGCGTTTGTTTGTGGGGCCGGTTGGCGTTGAAGATGCTGCTGGTTATATAGATCATTCTCTTGCGGCGGCGCGACGTCTATGGAGCATTTCTCATGCACCTGTACGTGTTGTTGAGGGGAGTCGTGTGTGTCCTAAGAGTGATGAGGGTGGAGCTATTTCTTTTTGCGATGTGTCATATTCGTATGTAGATGATAGTGGCAATGCATTAAAACCTGTTCTTCGCGATTTAAGTGTTGATTTTCCATCTGGTACACATACAGCTATTGTGGGTGCTTCTGGTAGTGGAAAATCTACTCTTGTACAGTTGTTATTGCGTTTTGATGATCCGTGTGCCGGTGATATTACATTAGACGGTATTTCACTTCGTGATCTGACTTTCGATTCTTTGCGTTCCTCAATTGTGATGGTGTCTCAGCGTGGAGAACTTCTTGATTCAACGATACGAGAGAATGTTATTCTCGGGTGTCCTGATGCTTCAGATGGCGAGATATGGTCGTCCTTAGATGCTGTTTGTCTTGGTGATGATGTTCGGTCTATGCCTGATGGTTTGGATACGCGTATTGGTGTTTCTGGCTCGCAGCTTTCTGGTGGGCAAGCGCAGCGTTTGTGCCTTGCTCGCGCACTTATAATGAAGCCACGTGTGCTTGTCCTCGATGAATTCACTTCTGCGCTTAATGAAGAACTTGAAAAAGAGCTTCGTTCTTATATCAAAACGTCTCTTCCCTCTACAACTATTATTGAAGTGACACATCGTCTGCAATCTCTTGATTATTGTGACCGTGTTCTTCTTGTGGATGAAGGTCGTATTGTCAATGATGGTGCGCCCTATGAAGTTCTTCCTCATATGGTTCTCTCTTTTGGTGGGAAGGTATAAATATTAACAAGATTGATTATTCAGAAATCATGAGCATAATTAGAGAGATTCTATAATATAGAAAATTTTTTTAATTCCATACATTTCTATAATTCCTAGGTTAGGATTGTCTTACGTAACTATCAATGTAGATTCTCTAGGAGATAAGAAATGTCAGGATTTTATGATTCCTTTGTGGCAAGTTTTCTTATTGCACTTCGCGAAGGTGTTGAAGCTACATTAATAGTTGGTATTATTATCGGCTATCTTGTTCAGGTGGGGCGCCGAGATATTCTCAAATATGTGTGGTCAGCAGTATCTGTAGCTGTTGCTATTCCGTTGATATTGGGTTATTACTTTGTTGTTTACCTTCCGCAGCATGATACTTTTCATCTTCAAGAAAAACTTGGTGGTTTTCTCTCTGTTATTGCTGCAGGTTTCATTACATGGATGATTATATGGATGGGGTTACGCGGTAAAGATTTTGCCTCATCGATTAAACAAGATGCCGCTAGTGCTTTAGAAAAGGGGTCGATGTGGGGAATTGTTGCCTTGGCCTTCATTTCTGTTGCGCGTGAAGGGCTTGAAACTGCTTTGATGTTCTTTGGAGTTGCTGACACTGTTGGTGAAGGTGAAAATTCAGAGTTGCTTCTATGGGGTCTGATAGCTGGATTTATGATATCTATCTGGATAGGTTATCTTGTGTATTTGGGTGTCAGCTTTATCAATATTAAAATGTTTTTCAATGTCACAGGGTATTTATTGATTTTTGTTGCTGCAGGTATTTTGATGTATGGCATCAAAGATTTACAAGAAACAGGTATTATTTCTGGCATCAATGTTTACCTTTATGATTATTCACTTCAGCTGAAATCTATTAATACGTCATTTTGGTTTGTTCTTGTCAATGCGTTTTTCCAGATCGAATATCTCTTTGTTCCAACACACGCGCAATTTATTTCATGGATTGCCTACATTATGATTGCTCTTCCTTTATTCACGTTCATTATTCTGAAGGGGCGCATGCCTTTTGGTCTTTTCTCTTCTCGAAAAAATAAGGTGAGCAAGGCGGAAAATCTGGCTGCGCAAGAAACAACGCCAAAGGAAGTCGAAAATATGGAAAAAGAGAACGTCGAAAAGAAAAAAGAATTGGTATAAAGCTTCTTGGTGAACAGCCAAGATAGGAGATAAATTCTCCTTGATTTCCGCATGAGGAAATCGTTAACATATAAGGAATGGATGGATATGAAGAAAAAATATATGATGCAAGCAGGTGCTGGTTTAGCTGCTGTAGCTGTGTTGTTATCGGGATGTTCATCATCGGATAACACATCGAATACCTCTACAGAGGCAAAAGCAACCGACACCCTCAACGTTACGATCGTTGATGATAAAGATTGTAAGGTGTCAGCTGCAACTGCACAAGCTGGAAAGATTACCTTCAAGCTCAAGAATGATGGAAAGAACAAGAACGAATTTGAAATTTTGAGCGAAGACGGTAAGCGCATTGTATCTGAAAAAGAAAATATTGCTGCTGGCCAATCGGCAGAATTTATCGTGCAATTGGGTGCCGGCAAGTATTACACTGTGTGTAAAGATGATATGGTTGGCCCACTTGTTGGTAAGGCAGAATTTACTGTAACAGGTGATGCAAACGTCAAGACTGATGAAACATGGCAAAAAGCTGCTGATGAATATGCTGCGTTTGTGAAGTCTGAAGTTGATGCTCTTTTGGTAGGCACAAAAGAATTTGCAGAGGCTTATAAGTCGGGTGATACTCAAAAGGCGAAGTCTCTCTTTGCTCCTACACGTGCGCACTACGAAGCAATCGAACCGGTAGCTGAAACACTTGGCGATCTTGACGGCATGATCGACTTCCGTATTGATGAAGTTGATGAAGAAACAGGAAAGATTTCTCTTCCACTTTCAGAAGAAGAAGCAGATTGGACAGGTTGGCACGCTATCGAACTCGATTTGTGGGGTGCTGAAGGCGACGATAAGGAAGATGCAGCTAAGGCAAAAGTTTCTTTCCCTTATGATGATGCAAAACGTGCCACATTAGCACAGAAGTTGGTTGACGATACTCAGGCATTGGCAGATTTTGTCAATGGTAAAGATGATAAATATGGTGAATTTATTATCTCTGTTCCAGATATTTCTAATGGTGCTATTGGCTTGATGGATGAAGTTGCTGATTCCAAGATTACTGGCGAAGAAGATCGATATTCTCATACTGATATGTCTGATTTCACAGCTAACGTTGCTGGCGCTAAGAAAGCATATGAAGTATTGAAGCCTGCTTTGCAAGCAAAGGAAAATGGAAAGAAGCTCATTGAAGAAATCGAGGCATCTTTAGCGACAATGGAAGAAGATCTTGCTAAGTATAAGGAAGGCGATACCTATAAGGCTTATTCTTTGCAGAAGGGTGATGCTGAGTACGATAAGTTGGCAAAGGATCTTCAGGTACTTTCGGCAAATATTTCTGATATTACAAAGGTTCTCTTAGGTGACGATGCAATTCGCCCTGAAGAGCCAGAAGAAGAGGAATAAGGATATTTCTCGCATGTAACCGATAGATGCATGAGAAATATCTTGTGCTTAAATATTTAAGAAAAGGATAATGTCATGGCAGAAGATGCAGCAAAGACGAATGATGATGCAGTTGTTGATACTCATTTGGTGAGTAATGAACCTTCCTCCGCCTCATCGGAGGGTATTACCCGCCGTTCTATGCTTATATCTTCTGCTTTGGCTGCCTTAAGTTTTGGAACAACGGGATATGCTTTTGGTATGGGTCGCGATCTTGATGGAGGCGGATCGTCAAGCTCAAAGGATGTTTTATCTTTGACATATCCTTTTAGAGGTGAGCATCAATCGGGTATCCTTACTCCAGCTCAGCAGCAAATGTACACAATGGCTTTTGATGTTGCTGAACGTATGACCCTTTCACGTCTTCAAACTCTTTTTCAAGATTGGACTCAAGCTGCCGAGGCTATGTGCAAGGGTGAACCTGTAGAATCAATGACGAATCTTGATGGTATGGGTGTGCCTAAAGATACCGGTGAAACATATGATTCTGGTGCTGCTGGCCTTACTATTACTTTTGGTGTTGGGGCAACATTTTTTGAGAAAAATGGGGAAGACCGCTTTGGTTTGAAAAAATATAAGCCAGGTCTTTTAGCTGAGAATTTCCGTTGGATGAAGGGCGATGACCGTTTTATGGATGATGCCCAAAAAGGCGGAGATGTTGTCGTGCAAGTGTGTGCTGAAGATCCAATGGTTACTCTTCACGCTGTGCATATGTTGAAAAAGATCGCAATTGGTAAGTTGGATGTGAAGTGGGCGCAGCTTGGTTACGGGCGTACATCTTCAACGTCAAAATCGCAGGCAACTCCGCGTAATCTTTTTGGTTTTAAAGACGGTACTAGCAATATTACAGCTGAAGAAAATGTGGAAGCACATAATAAAGATTTATGGATCCAGCCCGATGATGATGGTGGCGCACATTTTGCTGGTGGTACATACATGTGCACCCGTCGCATTAGAATGACAATGGAACGTTGGGATTTTCAGTCTCTTGGTGAACAAGAATCAACAGTGGGGCGTGATAAGGTGTTTGGTGCTCCTTTATCTTCTGAGCCACGTGAAGGGAATACTTTTCTTGTTGGTGAGCAAGAATTTGACGCCCCAGATTTTACAAAGAAGGATGCGTCTGGGCGTTTGATGATTCCTCAAGATTCACATGTTGCTGTTGTGCATCCTGATAATAACGATGGTCATCGTATGCTTCGTCGTGGCTATAACTTTGTTGATGGGCATGATTCCTTAGGGAATTTTGATGCAGGGCTTTTCTTTGTGGCTTTTGTGCGTCGTCCGGATTATTTTGAAAAAATTCTTACGCGTATGACGAACACTGACGCTATGAGTGAATATTTGCAGCATACTGGTTCGGCTCTTTTCGTTATGTTCCCAGGTGTTGGTGAAAGTAAGGACGAATATATCGGCCAGTCTTTGTTAGAAGCGAAATAAAACTTTTTGCAATATCTGATGTATGTAATAAAGAAGTCTCTTTAGTGGCATGTTTTGAGTTGTATACTTTAGTGACAATCAAGAAGGAGTTACTACTATGCCACAGCTTCGTTCGGCTACATCAACAACAGGGCGTAATATGGCCGGTGCCCGCGCTTTATGGCGCGCAACGGGTATGACATCGGAAGATTTTGGCAAGCCCATTATTGCTATTGCCAATTCTTTTACGGAATTTGTTCCAGGCCATGTGCATTTGAAAAATGTTGGTTCGCTTGTGAAAGAAGCTATTGAAAAAGCCGGTGGTGTAGGCCGCGAATTTAATACTATTGCCGTTGATGATGGTATTGCGATGGGACATGGCGGCATGTTGTATTCGCTTCCGTCGCGTGAAATCATTGCCGACAGTGTGGAATATATGTGTAATGCCCATACGGCTGATGCTTTGGTGTGTATCTCGAATTGCGACAAGGTAACACCCGGTATGTTGATGGCAGCTATGCGTTTGAATATCCCAACTATTTTTGTCTCTGGCGGTCCGATGGAATCTGGTAAACCAGTTGAAGGTGTTATCGATCATCGTATTGATTTAGTTGATGCTATGGCTATTTCTGCCAATGAATCTGTCACAGATGATCAACTAGCTCAAGTAGAAGAAAATGCTTGCCCTACATGCGGTTCATGTTCAGGTATGTTCACTGCAAATTCTATGAACTGTTTAACTGAGGCCTTGGGTCTTTCCTTGCCTGGAAATGGCTCTACGTTGGCAACGGCGCAGCGCCGTAAGGATCTCTTTGAAGAGGCAGGTAAGCGAATTGTAGAGCTTGCGCAGCGTTATTATCATGATGAGGATTCTTCTGTTTTGCCTCGTTCTATTGCTACTCGTGATGCTTTCACTAATGCAATGAGTATGGATATTGCCATGGGGGGCTCTACAAATACCGTTTTGCATTTGCTGGCTGTTGCTCAAGAAGCTGGCGTTGATTTTACAATGAAAGATATGGACGAGCTTTCGCGACATGTTCCATGTCTTGTAAAACTTGCTCCTAACTCCCAGCAATTCCATATTGAAGATTTCCATCGAGCTGGTGGAATTCCTGCTCTTTTGGGGGAAATGTTTCGAGGTGGCTTACTGAAAGATGGTGTTCATTCGGTTCATTCTTCTGATTTGAAGAGTTGGCTAGAAGATTGGGATATTCGCGGTAGTGCGCCTAAGCAAAAAGCTCTCGACCTTTTTCATGCTGCTCCAGGTGGTAAACGTACTACTATTCCGTTTAGTCAAAATGTTTCGTGGGAAACGCTTGATAAAGATGCAATATCTGGATGTATTCGCGATATTGACCATGCTTACACTAAAGATGGCGGTTTGTGTATTCTCTATGGAAATTTAGCTGAAGATGGGGCAGTGGTGAAAACTGCTGGTGTTGATGAATCGCTTTTCCATTTTGAGGGTCCGGCCCGCGTGGTTGATTCACAAGAAGAAGCAATTGAACTGATTTTGTCGAAATCTGTTAACCCAGGCGATGTTGTTGTGATTCGGTATGAAGGCCCGCGTGGTGGACCCGGTATGCAAGAGATGCTTTATCCAACGTCCTTCTTGAAGGGGCTTGGTTTGGGGAAGGTGTGCGGTCTTATTACTGACGGGCGCTTTTCAGGTGGAACGTCAGGTCTATCGATTGGTCATATTTCTCCCGAAGCTGCATCAGGCGGTGCTATTGGTTTACTTGAAGAGGGAGATAAAATCATTATTGATATTCCTCAGCGTATTTTGGCGGTTGATGTTTCTGATGAAGAATTGCGGCGCCGGCGCGATGCTAAGGGGGCATTGCCTTGGGTACCTCAGCGTGATCGCAGTGTTTCTAAGGCATTACGCGCATATGCTTCGATGGCAGCATCTGCTGATAAGGGTGGGATTCGCATTGTAAATTAGCTCTAAAGTTCAATATATGAGACCATTATCCAATATGTGAGATTTGTACTTATGTGGATATCTTCGTTTGTATGATGGTCTTATGTGGATTTCTCCATCCATTCTTGTACTTTAAAAGCACGCTGGTAGTGAGCGTGCTAGCCCTGTATGGGGCTTTTTTTATTGGCGAATGTATGGAGTGATAGAGATAGAAGGAGGCGCATCTGCATGGCGAAAACCCCTGCATCCATACAGGCGGATATGGCCGCGTATGGGCAAGAGTCAGTGAAAAACATTAGAGAAAAATCGACGGGTGCACGTTCGGTCGTGCGAACTCTTGAAGAATTGGGTGTCGAGGTTGTTTTCGGTCTTCCAGGTGGTTCTGTTATTCCAACATATGACCTTCTCTACGATAGTGAAAAGATTCGTCATGTGCTTGTTCGTCATGAACAAGGTGCAGGTCATGCTGCAGAAGGATATGCATTAGCAACAGGAAATGTGGGCGTATGTATTGCTACGTCTGGTCCGGGCGCTACGAATTTGGTTACTCCTATCTTAGATGCACAGATGGACTCCGTTCCGCTTGTGTGCATCACAGGCCAGGTTGCTGCTAGTGCTATCGGTACGGATGCGTTCCAAGAAGCAGATATTGTTAGCGCAACAATGCCTATGGCAAAACATTCATTTTTATGTACAAAAGCTGAAGAGATTCCAACGCGTATCGCTGAAGCTTTTTATATAGCATCGACTGGACGTCCTGGCCCTGTGGTGGTTGATATTTCTAGTTCGGCCCAAAAAGAAGAAGCGGATTTTGTGTGGCCGCCACGCATTGACCTTCCAGGTTATCGTCCTGTCATTCATCCAAATGCTCGTCAAATTCGCGAAGCAGCTCGCCTTATTGTTTCTGCTCAGCGTCCAGTATTTTATGTTGGTGGCGGCGCGATGCGGTCGAATGCTCACGATGAAATTCTTGAATTAACAGAATTGACTAATATTCCTGTGGTTACAACAATGACAGCACGCGGAATTATTCCAGATTCGCATCCTCACAATATGGGTATGCCAGGGATGCACGGTGAAGTTTCTGCGGTAACTGCTCTTCAACGTTCAGATCTCATTATTGCTCTTGGAGCTCGTTTTGATGATCGTGTAACGATGAACTTAGATACTTTTGCTCCTGATGCGAAGGTCATTCATGTTGATATCGATCCTGCAGAAATATCGAAAAATCGCACAGCTGATGTGCCAATTGTAGGAGATGTACGTGAGGCTTCCTTGATGCTTTTGGATGCTATTCGTGAAGGGTATGAAAAGTACGATGCTGTTGATTTGACTCCATGGTGGGACCGTCTTCGTTCTTTGCGTGAAAAATATCCTCTTGCATGGGAAAATACATCTGATGGTTTATTAGCTCCGCAATACGTCATCGAACGTTTAGCTAACATTGTTGGCAGTGATGATGCAGTTTACGTTACGGGCGTTGGTCAGCACCAGATGTGGGCAACTCATTTCTTGAAGTTAGAGCATCCTCGTCAGTGGCTTTCTTCTGGCGGTGCGGGAACAATGGGTTTTGGTGTGCCTGCTGCTATGGGGGCTCAAGTAGGACAACCAGATTCTACTGTATGGCTTATTGATGGTGACGGTTCTTTCCAGATGACTAACCAAGAATTAGCTACTTGTGCTTTGAATGGTATCAACATCAAGGTGGCACTTATCAATAATTCTTCACTTGGTATGGTGCGTCAGTGGCAGAAACTTTTTTATGATGAACGCTATTCGCATACTGATTTGAATGATGGTGCTAATACGCAGCGTATTCCTGATTTTGTTCGTTTAAGTGAAGCCTATGGATGTCATGCGATACGTGTTGAAAAGGCTGAAGATGTTGATGGTGCTATTAAAGAAGCCATGGAAATCAACGATCATCCAGTTGTAGTTGAATTTGTGGTTTCTCCTGATGCTCTTGTGTGGCCGATGGTGCCAGGTGGTGCATCTGCTGATGACATCATGTACAACGCAACACAAACATTAGAGAACGATTCGGATTTTATGGGGGAGTGAGGTAAATATGGATACACGACATACACTATCGGTTCTTGTTGAAAATAAACCAGGAGTTTTAACGCGCGTAGCAGGGCTTTTTGCACGCCGTGCCTTCAACATTCATTCCCTTGCTGTTGGGCATACAGAAGATCCAGAACTTTCGCGTATTACTGTTGTGGTAGATGCAGATGATCTTCCACTTGAACAAGTAACAAAGCAGCTCAATAAACTTGTCAATGTTATTAAAATTGTCGAGCTTCAACAAGATTCATCTGTCCAGCGCGAACTTCTTTTTGTGAAGGTAGGGGCTAACGATAATAATCGTGCCCACGTGTTGCAAGTCGTTGATTTGTTTCGCGCTCGCGTTGTTGATATGGTGCCTGATGCCGTATCGATTGAAATTACAGGCAGTGAATCAAAGAATGCAGCATTTTTAACTGCTCTTGAACCTTATGGGATCAAAGAGATCGTGAAATCCGGAATTGTTGCTATTGGGCGCGGTTCAAAGTCGTTATCAGAAAAAGTGTCGGCAGAAATGCGTGTAAAACGCGCTGAAAAGTCGGCGTAGAGATATAGGTTTTTCGTTAAGATGGTAAGTATGCGGTAACTTCGGTTATTGCTTGTATGATAAACAAGGAGAGACAAGTGGCAAAAATTTTCCACGATGAAGATGCAGATTTGGCATTAATTCAGTCAAAGAAGGTTGCAATTATTGGTTATGGTTCACAAGGCCATGCTCATGCGTTGAATTTGCGTGATAGTGGTGTGGACGTGGTTGTTGGTCTTCGTGAAGGTTCAAGCTCGGTTGCAAAAGCTCAAAATGCAGGTTTAGACGTTCTTCCTGTTGCACAAGCTGTCGCATCTGCTGATGTTGTCATGATTTTGACACCGGATCAGGTGCAGCGTAAGGTATGGGCAGATGATATTGAACCAAACTTGAAACCAGATGCAGCTATCTTCTTTGCTCATGGTTTTAATATTCACTTCAACTACATCACCCCATCAGAAGGTCATGATGTGTGCATGGTTGCTCCAAAAGGTCCTGGCCACACAGTTCGTCGTCAATATGAAGAAGGTAAGGGTGTTCCTTGCTTGGCATGTGTTGCTCAAGATGCTTCTGGTCAAGCTCAGGCTTTAGCCTTATCGTATGCAAAAGCTATTGGCGGTACTCGCGCTGGTACATTTGAAACGACCTTCCGTGAAGAAACAGAAACAGACCTTTTCGGTGAACAAGCTGTTTTGTGTGGTGGCGTTTCTCAGCTTATCCAATATGGCTTTGAAACTCTCGTTGAGGCAGGTTATCAGCCTGAAATGGCATATTTTGAAGTCTGTCATGAATTGAAACTTATTGTTGATCTCATTAACGAAGGTGGTTTAACAAAGCAGCGTTGGTCGATTTCTGATACAGCAGAATATGGTGATTATGTTTCTGGCCCACGTGTCATTACTCCAGATGTGAAGGATCATATGAAGGAAGTTTTGGCTGATATTCAAAGTGGTCAGTTTGCTAAGCGTTTCATTGCCGATCAAGATGAGGGTGCTCCTGAATTCTTGAAGATGCGTGAAGAACATCAGAATCATCCTATTGAAAAGACTGGTCAAGGCATTCGTTCTTTGTTTGCATGGAACAGTGCGGACGATGATTACACTGAAGGTGAAGCAGCTCGTTCGTAATCTAGTGAATGTGTGAAAAATGGTGGTTCTATATGGGCCACCTTTTTCTTTGTGGGGAAGATTTATAAAAGTATATTTATCTGTTTTTATGGAAAGCTCTTCTTTTTATTACCAAGAAAGTTGTGTTTTCTTTTCGGGTGTTGCGAGGAATGCGTAGTTTGGCGCAGCAATTTATGTTGGTATGCTAGGTGTTGCTTTTTGCTCTATTGTGGGTAAGGTGTGTAACAATTCTTTTATTTTAAGATGCAGAGAAAATGCATTCGCTCAATCATACGCCGGGTTCTGTTCTTCTCTAAGGAAGTGATGATCATCCATCTAGGCCATATGTTGCCATATAGCTCGAGCGGTCTACCCATGTGTATTGGTGGAGAGGCCTACACACCTACTTGACCTTGCATCTGGAGGGGCTTGCCTAGCCATTTATGTCACCATAAATGCGGTAGTCTCTTACACTGCCGTTTCACCCTTACCTTTATGGCATGCACAAAGGCGGTCTACACCGTGTGGTGCTTTCTTCTCTGTTGCGCTTTCCCTCAGGTTACCCTGGGTGGGTGTTACCCACCTCCATTTCTCCGTGATGCCCGGACGTTCCTCGTCTATGTTTTGATCATGTGTTTATGGTAGCCTTAGCTATGCACATGCACAGTGATAAAGACATATCCGCGATCATCTCATGAGCGAATGCTTTTAGAAGTTTACAGGGTTTTTTGAGTTTTGTTTATTATTCTTTCTTTGAGATGGAAGTCATATATAAATGTCTCGACATTAAGATATGTGGTGTCGCTAAAAAAAGCACAGTTACGTTTTTGAAAGTTAATTTTTCTGTTGTTCTTTATTTCTAAGACGAAATTCTGTATTAAAAAAATACTGGTAGAAATACTGATTTCTTGTGTGGATGTATGTTTGTGAGGTACTAGTGAAGTAATCTTGAGTGACTAAAAATAACATTTGGGTTACAAATTTATTCAGAAAAGAGAAGTGTCTCAAAAAATATAGAAACCAAAATGGACGCATAATTCCAATATCGTAGAACTTAGTAAGTTAACTCTTAAAATATAAATTGTAATTGTGGAAGCTTTATATTTTCATTGTCGATAATTATATAGCTTTCATAAAAGTAAGAAACTATCAGGTCGGAAGAAAGGTGTTCATGGTGGAAGCCCTCGACCTAGCCCGGTGGCAATTTGGTATCACAACTGTGTACCACTTTTTGCAAGTGCCATTGACCATCGGCATGTCCTTTTTAGTTGCAATCATGCAAACTAAAGCTTATAAGAAAACTGCTAATGCTGAAAAATGGGATAAAATTGCTGGATTCTTCGGCAAATTATTGCTCATTAACTTCGCTTTAGGTGTTGCTACAGGTATTGTGCAGGAATTCCAGTTCGGTACAAACTGGTCTGAATATGCACGTTATATGGGTGATATCTTCGGTGCTCCTCTGGCTTTCGAAGCTTTGCTCTCTTTCTTCCTAGAATCAACATTCCTCGGTGTATGGATTTTCGGTAAAGGGCGCATCTCTAAGAAGGCACATACCGTAGCTATCTGGCTCGTATTCTTTGGTACGGCTACATCGGCATTGTGGATTATCGCTGCAAACTCTTTCATGCAAGATCCAAATGGTGCTCTTGTTGATCCAGAAACAGGTCGTGCAATCCTTGAAAGCCCAAGTGCATTCTTTAGTGTTCTGTTCTCCACAACTTCTGTTTTGGCTTACACGCACACACTTTCAGCTGCATTGATGACAGCGGCATCAATGGTGTCCTTCTTGTCCGTATGGTGGATCGCTCGCGCAATGAAGAAGGGGAA
>JAGBKC010000077.1 GCA_017934115.1 Actinomycetaceae bacterium
CACGCAAAATAGCTTTTTCAGCGCGGCGTGTAGGAAAATAGTATCCCGGAACAGATAAACACCCTTCACTCTCTTCCTCTTTGAGCTTCGCAATAGGTGTAGGTGTAATATAGAGTTCAGGATTAACTGCTACACCTTTATATTCTTCACCTGTTTCTTCATCTTCCCATGCATACACAAAAAGACGCGCATCAATACCTACTTGAGGAGCAGCCAAACCAACCCCTGGAGCCTCGTACATCGTTTCAAACATATCATCAACAAGGCGTACTAAATTTTCATCAAAAACCTCAATGGATTTATTAACACGATGCAAAACTGGTTCGCCTGTAATCGTTATCGGAAGAATAGCCATAGGAAACATTCTTTCACATATAGACGTTTCGCACAAAGAAGAATAATGATAATCCATACACAAAAAAGAGCCATGCTAATAACATGACTCTTACTAAAATCGTAATCTGATAGGTTATTCGCTCTTTTCGATGCCATTGGCACGCATGAAACCACGTAAGAAATCCACAAAATGAGGAGAAAGGGCATCACGCCTAAAACAACGTTCCCATGTCAATCCTGGAACTTCTGTTTTTTTCGCATTCAATGCTGGCCAATATCGTAAGGATGACATCGTGACATTGCAATTTTCATCAACAAGATTAAGGTCACTAGGAACAGCGATCATCTGAATTTCACCACTCCACGATAAAAGCGATCCTGATGATTCATCGAGTTCAATGCGATAGGGTTGAATGTGAATGCTTTCGATTCCCTGCGAACTACATTCTTTATGAATAGGAAGTGTCACTTTTGAAAAAGGTGAATACCACCCAGAGCCATTGTGCACTTTGAACGAGGATCTATCGAGATAATCAATACACTCCCATACATCTGCGTTCTTTTTTTGAAGAATAGATTTTTCACTTGCAATGCGGATTTGTTGAAAAAGACGGCGCGCAAAAAACTTTGCATATTCATCAGCCATGTATCTTAAACCTTCCCATAAGCGTGGCTCTAGATTTACACGCACAAAAAAGCGTAACTAACATATACTTAAGTTTCATAAATGGAAAACGTTTAATATAATAGCACACTTTTTATGCACACACAAACAAAATCCCCAGGGCGCACATGGATAAAATGCAAAAGCAAAAATAACCTTATGAAAACCAAATTTTTATTTCTCGCTCAGCGCTCTGTACGCTATCGGATGCATGCACAATGTTTTCTAATGCACCACTACACCAATCACGCCCAAAATCACCGCGAATCGTCCCAGGAGCAGCAACAGTTGGATCTGTAGCGCCCACCAAAGAACGCACGCCTTCAATAACACGCGCCCCAGAAAAGACAGCAGCAACAATAGGCCCAGACGTCATATATTTTTTTAACCCAGGATAAAAGGGTTTGTCAATATGCTCAGCATAATGTTCATCAAGAAGGCCGGAAAGATCACCGGCATGCATACGCAGATTTTCTAAAATATAACCTTTATGCTCAATACGAGAAAGAACATCGCCTGTAAGTCCACGGCGCACACCATCAGGCTTGATCAAAAGAAGAATTTTTTCGTTCATATATATATGTAATACACTATAAAAGTAAAAAATTCACGTTTACCGCACTTTTTCTTTCTATAACATAAACTATTGAGCAGCAGATGTTGACCCTTAAGGACACACCATGAATACACTTTCAGACGATCCGCAAAAAGAAGGATATTTCTTTTCACTTCTTTCTTCCCCCACTCCACTCACATACTCAACTCATGTTCAGAAAACACCTAAGAGCAACGACGAACTAACAGACACTACAACGTATCATTTTCTTACAAAATATCAACTACGAAAGCAAATGCACAAAACTGCGCATTCATCTTTAGCTTTTATAACGCAAAGAAACATACATACATATTGGTGGATCAACACACTTGCCGGATTTGGCGCTATTTTTCTCTTTTTATTTTTACCTATCTTTTTTCCACCTATTTTTTCCAATGACATGTGGAATGGCATCTACATAGAAGCATGTCTACTTGTGTTGTATTTTTGCTGGTATGTAGCACGAAAAAGAAAAGAAAAGCGCAGTTATCATCATATATCAGATTTTTTGCACACATATAACACACCACAAACGCAAGAAAAACACTTTTCACTACATAACGAGGGCTCCTCCGACAACACGCAAGCATCTCTTGACACAACAGAAACTTTCAACGATCAGCTCTACAATAATCGTTTCACACCGCGTGTTAGTTTACAACACCTTCTCTTTATGGCATGTCTCGTCATTATTTTTTGGGCTGTTGGCGTCGGCAGTGCCACAACACTCAATTACTACTTCCCCGATAAAACTTTTGAAGATTACAGCACGTCCATGACAAGCGCAGGAACGATCGCACTTTTGATATCTTCCATCGTCATTGCCCCTTTGATTGAAGAAATTCTCTTCCGCGCACTTCTTCTAGATAGCCTTATCCGCTCCACTACTCCTGTGCGAGCTATTATTATCTCCAGTGCCATTTTTACCATTCTTCACGGTACATGGACACACATTCTCTTTACATTTAGCTTATCTGTTTTACTTTCGCTTATTTATCTTCACACAGGAAACGTTGTATATACCATTGGTGGGCATTTTCTCTTTAACACTCTTTCCAATATTCCTTACCTTTCAATAATTTCCCTGCCCTTCTTGACTCCTATAACAGCCATAGCAGGAAACATTTCTCTCATTTTCTTTATAATTACCTTATGGAAAAAATGGGATCTCAATAAGAAAGTTGCATTGTGGCGAGAAGGTTTTACCCGAAGTATGTGCATATACGAAAATAAAGCAGGCATTTTCTAAGAACCAAGCAAGTGGTCATCATCAGCGATATGACCAGTTTGAATGAGAATATCACATTCTTTCTTGCTTAAAATACGTATACGAACCACACGAAGTTCATCTTCTTCAACCGTAAAGTAAATAACAAAGTGTTCAATTGGCACCCAGTATATACGACCATCTGACATTCCTCGCCTGTAGGCCGGGCGAGGATCTTGAGCAAGCAATTCCTTTATTCCGCGATGAAGATGACGTGGAAGCATACTCATATGAACATCTGAAATATGAACTTTTTTTAGCTTAATCCAGCTTTCTTTACCTACCCAACCATCGCGCGCATCTGCATGAACATCCGCATAAGTAACATAGGGCTTAATATCATAAATAGGAGTTCCATCTACCATATCCATCCCCTGCACACGCAACGTACAGGCTTTTTTTCCTGTTCCCCTGCCCAATAAACGAACAGATGATAAAGCTAAATTATTTGGACGAAAGGATGAACGTGTCGCAAACACACCTTCGCGCCGCGATCCACCTAAGCGAGGAGGACGAACAGTTGGAGTCCATGTTTCACGCACATTATGCGAAAAACCCCATATCAACCAAATGTAATCAAAATCTTCTAACCCCCGCAGAGCATCAGAAACAGCATATTCTCCACATAACTCAATTGTTCCTTCAAAACTTACCACACCTGCTTGACGCGGCACACCAAACTTTGTCATATACTGTGTTCGAATATAAGCAATCTGTTTCAGTTCAAGAAGATCAGGAGAATCTAAA
>JAGBKC010000078.1 GCA_017934115.1 Actinomycetaceae bacterium
ACTTTCTTTTGTTGGGTTATATAAAAATCCTGTTGCGCGTTCTGTTGCGAAAATTTTTCTTATTTTTTCCTATTTTGTGTATCTTCTTGCATGTATGCGCATATTTTTTAGCTCTTTTTCTTCGCAGTTTCTTTCTCTTGTCTTTGCCTTAGTTTCTGCCGTTTTTGCTCTTGTGGGTGAGAAAGGGGTGAAAAAAAAACATGCTGGTTTTCTCCGCGCGTTTCCCGCGCAAGCTTTACCTGTGCGATCTGCTTTGCTCAGTGACATGTTTTTAAGCGTTTTTCTGGCAGCGTGTATGAATATAAAAACATGGAATAACTGGAGTATTGTTCCTGTATTTCTTCTGTTGCTACTGTGTGCTCTTAGTATAGTGGGCAGTGAAAAACATGCGCTGCATTATGTGTTTGTAGTGGTATTGAGTTTTTATATTATTGTTTTTCTTTACGTTCATGAATCCTTGGTTCACACGTTCTTTGATTATGTGGACATTCAAGCAGTACTTTCTACTCCTTGGATCATTGTTGTAAGTATTTTAGGTGCTGTTGTATCGGCAAGCGGATTTTTTGTACTTGTTCGAGCTGTGCGAAAAAATTCATGGCAGTTTCCCCTTAGTGCTATGAGGAAAAAAGCCATATATGTGTCTGTGTGTGTAATGGTGTTAGTGTGGGCTTTAGGGGCTGTGAGGTATGTGGGCTTCATTACTGCTGGTCCGCTATTTATGATCTTTTGTGGAATATACTTTTTTGCAATTTTGCTGATTCGCTATTGGTACATTCGTATGATAAGCCATGAATCTTTTGGTGCTTTTCTTTTTGTTCTGCCCTTTATGGACTCTGTGTCTGTAGATGAGGTGAAAAAAGTTCATGAGCGCGTCCGCCATGTGCTTATTGGTTATGTAGGTGCAGTGTTTGCATGTGCATTTTTCTTCTTGAAGCTTCCCATAAAATATATTGTAATATTTCTTCTTCTTGTCTTTTTAGAATCGCGCATTACGCAATATATAACTGTACGTTTTCCTGGAATAGTATTAGCTCGTCACATAGGTAAAATAGTGGACCATATATATTCTTTGGTTCCAAGCATGTTCCTAGGTGCTGGCTTTTTTATAACAGGTTGGATGTTTTTTGTGGTTAAACGAGATCCGCAAGCATTATTGAAAGTTGATATATCTGATATGTTCTTTTTCACTATGGGTGCGTTTCTTGGGTTACTAGTCATTGTCATGCACCTGTTTGTTCACGAGGAAGAACAACAATGGTATTCGCATATTCATTTAAGGGAGATAGAAGAATGATAACGATTAGCAATATATCTTATTCTTATGGTTCTCACGTTGTCTTGAAAAGTCTTTCTTTATCTCTTCCTGAAACAGGAATTACGCACTTGATTGGTAAAAATGGTGTCGGTAAAACAACCTTTTTGCGTTTTTTGGGTGGAATGCTAAAAACGCGTGCTGATATCGAACCAGAAAGTGCACGTCTTGTCTTTATAGACCGTGAATGTTTAACGCTTGATTTTTTGACTGTCAAAGAATTTCTTTCTATGTTCACACTTGTTGATGATTGCTATAAATCTACTGTTCAAGCACTTGTAAGTTCGTATGAAAACACGTATGTTCACGCACTTTCCTTAGGGCAGAGTTCGCGTCTTGTATTTGCGCTTTTGGCGTATATTGATGCGGATGTTCTCTTGTTAGACGAGCCTTTCAATGGATTGGATGATGAAGGGCGTGCCATGGCTTATAGTTTTTTAGAAGAATTGGGACGCAGTAAACATATTATTTTTTCTACACATGAAAAGGATGTGCGTAATAATATTGCAAACTATCGCCTCCATCTCGTTGATCCTCAAAGGCTCGTATTTTGTTGAAACGTGTTGTATTGCAGTGCGAAGATTTTCGTTCCCTTTGTGTTAATATTTTTATCATTGTTGCAGGCGTGACGACAGGAATATTTTATAGTTCACTCCTTCTATGGAATGGCGCCTCATTTTCTCTTGAAAAACATTCAATGTTGGAAATTTTTTTGCACAATCTGTTATTGAGTGTAATTTCTATAATGGGAACAATATATTTAGCGCGTTGTCTTTTCTTTATTTCTGCTTTGTATTGGGGAATCGCTCTTTATGGTTCTTTTATGGTACGAGGAATAGCGTCAACTTTATTTTTGAGTCTGCATGCTCCTTTTGAAATTGTTGCTTGGCTGAGTGTTATGTGTGCGTCACGGATAATGTTACGTCTTTATCGAAAAGAAAAATTTCAAAAAAATATACGGCTGCTTTTCTTTTCTTGGTCAATGGCAATAATGTTTTATCTGGTTGCGGCATGGATAGAGAGTTACGTTGCAGGAGCTACATAATGATGGGTGAGATAAAAGAAGCACATATTTTTCATGAAACACAAGAACGCATCGTAGGCATTGTGCTTATGGTGGTTTACGTGGCGGTACAGGCCTTTTCTTTGTATGTAGGAATATATGAAGAACTTGATGAAGCAGGAGCTAGAGAAGTTTTTAATAACCTTGCAGTGATATCGGGAGTTATTTCATTCTTTGTGGCGTGCTTGTTTCTTTTTAGTTTATGGATCGAAAGTTTTATGTGCTTCGTAATAGCGAAAATGGCTCATCCGCTTTGGCGTGTAGGTATGTATGAGTCCTTTTTGTGGGTGCTGCTTGGTCGTTTACCTTTTTTACTGGTGCTCTTGGGTGTAGTTATAGAGGGAAACAATGAAATGTCTATACCTGATGTTCTTTCTACACTGGTCAATTCTTTGATGTACATTTTCTATGGTTGTTGTTTATGGAAAATCGGGAAAGCAACGCTGCGTTACAGTTTGTTGACAACTTTTTTGATGGTATGTATCTATGTTTCTTTTGACCTGCTTATGGGAGCTGTGGTTGCCTAGTGCTTTGCTTCCTGCATGTGATGTTCTTTGTTGATGTCAGCGAGAAAGATGTGAACAAGAGAAAGTGATTTTCACTTTTGGATGGGCAATACACTGTGGAGCGCCTCAAGAATATCTTTACACGATTTCACTGTGATACCTTCAGGAACATTGAGATCGTGAGCTGATGATGCAGGTATAAGAGCTGTTGTGAAACCGAGGCGTGCAGCTTCATTGATTCGTTGCTGTAGTCCAGAAATCGGGCGAAATTCACCTGTAAGAGATATTTCTCCAAGACACACGACTCCAGGAGCAAGCGGTAAATCAACGTATGCTGATGCCAATGCAAGAACGATTGCACCATCGGCAGCAGGTTCATATGCCTTAGCGCCTCCCACTGTGGAGATAAAAACATCGCGATTATCTAGTTCAAAATTAAGCCGTGATTGCGCAACAGCAATCATGAGGTTCGCACGTGAATATTCGATGCCACTTACTACTCGCGATGGGCGCGTTCCTGTTGTAACAGTTAAAGCCTGCACTTCAACGGGAATGGGGCGCCGACCTTCTTGAATGATAGTGACGCATGTACCAGGAACAGTAAAATTGCGCCCCGAAAGGAATAATCCCGATGGATCAACAAGACCTTTGATTCCTGTGTCAGTCAATTCAAAACACCCAACTTCATCAGTTGGCCCATAGCGGTTTTTCATAGAACGTATCGTTCGTAGGCGTGAATGACGGTCACCTTCAAAATGACATACAACATCTACTAAGTGCTCTAGAACGCGAGGGCCGGCAATAGATCCTTCTTTATTGACATGACCTACCAAAATGGTGGGAATGTTATGCAATTTTGCAGAAGAGACAAGAGCAGAAGAAACAGATTTTACTTGTGAAATACTTCCTGCAGAACTATCGGATTGTGGATTAACGATCGTTTGTACAGAATCGATAATGACCAATGAAGGTTTTTCGCTAGAAATATGGCCAAGAATTTTTGATAAATCAGATTCTGCTGCTAAATGAACATAGGGATGTAGGGCTCCAATACGCCCTGCTCGTAAACGTACCTGTGATGCTGATTCTTCTCCTGTGATGTACAAGACGGGATTTTTCTTTTCTTTTTCTGCTTTTTCAGCTGCTTTTGCAGCAACATCGAGAAGGAGAGTTGATTTGCCGATGCCAGGTTCACCGGCAATGAGAATGACTCCGCCGCCAACGATTCCTCCACCTAAAACACGATCAAATTCGCTTATGCCGGTTTCTTGGTATTCACATAAACTTGTGGGAACTTCTGTAATAGGCAGAGCTGGAGTAGTGGGCGCTAAACTAATGGGAGCAACAGAAGGTGGAGGCGCTACATCTTCTTCAATAGTTCCCCACTGATGGCATTGCGAACACTGGCCCAGCCATTTTGTGGTTGACCATCCGCATTCGCTACATGAAAAAAGTTTTCCGTTTTTTGCCATGAATTAAGCATATATCCTTGCTTATGCATACAAAGAGATAAAAATACGCACATAAACAAAAAACGCGAAGCTTGTTACATGGAAGCAATATAAGAAAATGGCATAATGAGACCTAAATATATGGGGAAGGAAAAGCTATGAATCGTCAGCAGGAATACGTTCTACGAACAATTGAAGAGCGTGGCGTTCGTTTTGTGCGCCTATGGTTCACTGATATTGCGGGAAAACTCAAATCGGTTGCTATTGCCCCTGCTGAATTAGAAGAGGCTTTCGAAGAAGGTATCGGTTTCGACGGTTCTTCTATTGAAGGCTTAACACGCGTACTGGAATCAGATATGCTTGCGTGCCCTGATGCGGCGACATTCCAAATTTTGCCATGGCGCGGAGATGCTCACCCTGTTGCACGTATGTTTTGCGATATCACTACGAGAGATAATGAACCGGCCCGTAGTGACCCGCGTTCTATTTTGAAACGTGCGCTCGCAAAAGCAGGGGACATGGGCTTTACATGCTATGTGCATCCTGAAGTGGAGTTCTATTTATTCCATCCTGAAAATGATCCGCGCAATGAACCTGTGCCTATTGATACTGCCTCGTATTTTGATCATGTTTCACGTTCAACGGCCTATGATTTCCGCAGAGAAGCAATCATAACCTTAGAAGAAATGGGAATTTCTGTTGAATTTTCTCATCATGAAAACGGCCCTGGTCAAAATGAAATCGATTTGCGCTATTCCGATGCTTTATCTATGGCAGATAACATCATGACTTTCCGCGCAGTTATTGAAGAAGTTGCTATACGTCAAGGTGTGCAAGCGTCATTTATGCCAAAGCCATTGATGGAACATCCAGGTTCGGGTATGCACACACATATTTCTCTTTTTGAAGGAGAAAATAATGTGTTTTATGAACCAAGCGGTCAATACGGGTTATCGCAAACAGGACGTCAATTTATGGCGGGGTTATTACGCCATGCTCCTGAAATTACAGCTATTACTAATCAGCATGTTAATTCATATAAGCGTTTATGGGGCGGTGGTGAAGCTCCTTCATATGTCTGCTGGGGGCCAAGCAACCATAGTGCCTTGATACGTCTTCCTGCATACAAACCAGACAAACCGCAATCAGCACGCATCGAATATCGCGCACCAGATTCTGCAGCAAATCCATATCTTTTATTTGCAATGATGCTGCAGGCAGGTTTAGCCGGTATTGAGGGTGAATATGAACTTCCAGAACCAGCAGATTCAGATGTATTTATGATGTCTTTAATGGAGCGTCGTTTAGCAGGAATCAAAAATCTTCCACATACCCTAAATGATGCTCTCAAAGTCATGGAAGAATCTGAACTTGTTGCTCGTGTTTTAGGCGAAGATTGTTTTGACTATTACTTGCGCGATAAATATCATGAGTGGGCAGAATACGATCGCCAAATCACCCCAGCTGAACGTCAGAGGTTCCTTTCGACATATTAAAAACACATTAAACTAGGGATCGTGAATATCGAAGAATCCTTACATTCGTTTTCTACTCAATATTCTGCAATGCTTCGCCGCTGTGGAATATCGAATGTGAAGAGGGCAGAAGGCTTGTGCATGGAATTAGCGCAACACTCTATTCATATCTCGTATTATGCGGAAGATATTAAGAGAGCAGCTGATCCTGATGCGTGTCTGCTGATGCTTGTGCGTTTGTGTGAGAGTTGCGAAGAAAAAGGCTGCTTTTCCTCGTTGTTAGATGTCATTGCTGATGATGGGGCGCGCTCGCGTCTTTTTTGTGTACTTGGCATGTCGAGTGCTTTGGGTAATTTTTTGTGTTCACATCCTTCATGTGTGAAAGATTTTTTGTCTACGCCATCAACAGGTGCGAAGTGTGAAAGTGGTACGTCAGATACCTGTCACACTATAGCCTGCTCTCATGAATCAGGGCATTTTTTGAATCTTTTACGTGCCGATGAACAAGAAGATAACCCGGTTGCCCGCCTTGATGATGAGTTTACCTATCAAGATGCTGTTATTGCACTTCGCTATATGTATTATCGTCGCCTCATATCGCTTGTTAGTTATGATCTTTCGTCTTCTTGCCCACGTGAAACAGTTATAGATGTCATGAAGGCAATGAGTGAGCTTGTGGCAGGTGCTTTAGAGGGAGCTTTGGCATTAGCGCGCAGTGTTATTGAGGGGGCATCTGATATTGATTTTTCCATTATTGCTATGGGAAAAACAGGTGGTGAAGAACTTAATTATATTTCTGATGTAGATGTCATTTATGTGTGCGGTGATGAACATCCGCAGTATTCCCAAGATGAAGCGGTTGCAATCGCTACAAGATTAGCTATTGAAATACAAAAAATTGTTTCAGGCACAGCTAGTGAAAAAGAATTGTGGCCTTTAGATGCGAATTTGCGTCCTGAAGGCAAAGATGGTCCGTTAGTACGCACATTACAATCACATCGGAAGTATTACCAAAAATGGGCCCATGGTTGGGAATATCAGGCATTATTAAAAGCTCGTCATATTGCGGGAACTGCGTCTTTGGGGAAGAAATATGAAGAGGAAATGCGTTCTTTTGTGTGGCAGGCTGCAGAGCGAGAGAATTTCGTACAAGATGTGCGCGCAATGCGTAGACGCGTCGAAGAACATATTGACAGTAAAGAAGAAAATCGTCATATCAAATTAGGTAGAGGCGGTTTGCGTGATATTGAATTTACTGTGCAATTGCTACAGCTTGTTCATGGGCGTGAAGATGAGAATTTGCGTGTGCGTGGCACTATTCCTGCTCTACGAAGACTTAGTGAGTATGGTTATGTGTCACGAGGTGATGCGAGTGAATTAGAAGACGATTATCTGTTTTTGCGTCTTTTGGAGCACCGCATACAATTGCGCAAATTAAAACGTAGTCATGTTATGCCTGCAGATGAGGATGAACAACGTATTATTGCTCGTTCCTTGCATGATGAGAACATACGTGATGCGCGTGCTTTGTTTGAAGGATTCCAAGCGCTGCGTGTGCGTGTTCGTCGCCTTCATCTCGATATTTTTTATCGTCCGATGCTCCCCTTGGCTGCCCGTGTTTCACGTGATGAATTTACTCTTACGTCTCAAGCGTCTCAAGATCGCTTGCGTGCTATTGGTTATCATGATCCAGTACGTGCTTTTGAAAACATGCGTGTTGTTACTGAAGGCGTATCGCGTGCGGCTGTTATTAGTAGGCATTTATTGCCTGTGATGTTGATGTGGTTTGCTCAAGGTCCTTATCCTGATTATGGGCTTTTTTCTTTCCGCTTGCTTTTTGAAAAAGCAGGAACGAATTCGTGGTTTATGCGTACTTTGCGTGATGGTGGTGCTGCGGCTGAACGTCTGTGTCGCGTTCTTTCATCGTCGCGATATTTAGCTGAAGAACTTTTATGTGTGCCTGAGTGTATCCAATGGCTGGTTGATACAGACATGTTGAAACCTCTTGAGTTTGACCAGCTTCAACATGAGCTTTCCTCTATGGTCAAAAGGCGAGTTGGTGCAGAAGATATAGCTATGGCTGGTCGTTTTTTACGTCGGCGTGAGCTTGTGCGTGCTGGTTTGGGCCAAGTGCTCGGTAGTGTTAAAGAGCGTAATACGCAAAGAGTCATTACGCGGGCAGGTGATATCGTTCTTGAGGCTGCTTTGCAAGGTGTGCTGTCAGAAATGGATGCACAGTGCCGCTTTGCTGTTATTGCTATGGGGCGCTTTGGCGGCGAAGAAATGTGTTATTCCTCTGATGGAGATGTAGTCTTTGTGTATGAAACCGCTGAAGATGGCGATGAGGTTCAAGCAGAAAAAGATGCTCTGCATATCGCTTCGCGTATCTTAAAAGTGGCCACCCGTATTGGCGAGCATCCTCCTTTTGAATGTGATGCGTCTTTGCGCCCTGAAGGTGATAAAGGTACGCTTGTACGCTCTTTTGATTCTTATATGAATTACATAGAAAAATGGAGTTCTCCATGGGAACGCCAGGCTCTTGTGCGTGCACGTTTTTGTGTGGGTGATGAAAAATTGGGAAGAAAATTTATTGATGCCATAGCGCCTTATCGTTATCCAGAAAATGGTTTGACGAAAGATGCAGAAAAAGAGATACGTTTACTTAAACTTCGGATGGAACAAGAGCGCATTCCTCGTTCGATCGATAATCATCGTCATGTGAAATTAGGTCGCGGAGGCTTAAGTGATGTTGAGTGGACAGTGCAAATGCTGCAAATGCGCTATGCCTATCGCCATCCTGATCTTCAAGTGACACGCACCTTAAATGCCTTAGAAGTATTGGTGCGTGAAAAATTGATTGATGAAGATGATGCTGCACTTTTGCGGTCCTCCTGGCTGATGGCTTCACGTTTGCGTGATATGAATGTTCTTTCTTCTGGTAAAGCTGCAAAACGCAAAGCTGATGTGTTGGCTCATGAATCAAGTGATTTGGCTGGCGTTGCTTTTTTGATGGGGCGTGATATGAGTGCGCGTCATGATGTGGAAGAAGAATATCTACGCGTTTCGCGCAGAGCGCGCCGTGTAGTAGAGCGCGTGTTTTATGGAATAGATGGCAAGAGTGATTAAAGAGGTAAGCGACTCGCCGTTCTCGCTCTTCCTCTCTTGGCGCGCGTATGATGGTGGGTAATGATGGGAGTATTCATGAAAATTCGCAAAGTTCTGTCTCATGTGTATCGTGTGTGTGTGGCTGTGTGTGCTGCTTTGGTGTTGATGTCTTCTCTTTCTGCATGCAGTTCTTCTACGCGTGAATATACAGATCCTTATGTGGATTTTAGTGAATCTCTTGCAGCTGAAAAAATAGCAGAAAATGAAGAAGGTAATGTAGCGTCAAGTAATGGTAATGACGATCAAACTAACGCTTCTTCTGCGCATAACGCTGGTGAATCTGCGTCTGCGGATGCTTCGCCTTCGCTTACTCAAGAACCACAGTGGTATGGCAATGAGATCGTTGGCTACATTAAAACTGGTGAAGAAGTAAAGAATCAAAAAAATGAGGCTGCTCAAAAGTCGTTTTCCATGACAGTTGGCATGTATGGAACTATTTACATGATACAAAAAGTTGATAACGGTGCACAAAGTGCCGATAAACTTAAAAGCACAATGGAAAAACGTAAAAATAACGGTATTGCAGGCGATGTTTATAGTGGTGTAGAATCTGTTAAAATTGGCGGTAAGCAGGCATATTGTCAAGAAATTAAAAATGAACAGTATGGTCAACATAAATATCAATGCGATGTATGGCTGGGGGAAAATAACGCTCTCATGAGGGTGAGTGGTACTGTTTATACCTCATCGCCATCGCAAACAGATGTTGACATTATGAAAGAATCTGTTAAATCGTGGGTGTATAAGCGTTAATTATTGACGATAGGCACAGTACACGAAGATTTAAGATAAAAGGGGAAAGATGAGTGACGTTCTTCCATTGGGCAGAATAAAAAATGGGGCTACACGTTTAGAAGATATAACCACTCTTGGAGTTGGCTCTACTTTCCTTTCTTTGCATGAATGTCATACTGAAGAAGAACTGATAGATGTAGTGAGGCGCGCAGATGAAACAGGCGTGCGTGTTCTTATTATTGGTGGTGCTTCAAATATCGTTCCTTCGGATGATCCTTTTGAAGGAATTATTGTTCGTGATATGCGTCAAGGAATACGTGTTTATTCACGTGGCAACATGGAAAAAAATGATGATGACAATATCTGTGTCGATGCTGGGTGTGGCTGGGACACTTTTGTTGCATGGAGCGTAGAAGAAGGATACAGCGGTCTTGAAGCGCTCTCTGGCATACCGGGAACTGTGGGCGCTGCTCCTGTGCAAAATATTGGTGCATATGGCTGCGATGTTTCGCAATATATTGTTTCTTTGCGTACGTATGATCGTTTTGCACGCAGAGTATGTGATATATCTGCAGAAGAATTAGGCTTCGGTTATCGAACATCTATCTTAAAAGAAAGTGCGCGTGAACCTCTTTATTTTCCTAGTCCTCGTTATATCGTTTTAGAAGTAACTTTCCGTTTGAAAAAATCTTTTATGAGTTCGCCGGTGATGTACGGGCAATTGGCGGAACATCTTGGAATCGATAAAGGCCAATCATGTGAAACACGGCAGGTTCGCGATGCTGTTATTCACGTGCGCTCATCAAAGGGCATGGTTCTTGACGATGATGATCGTGATACGTATTCATGTGGTTCTTTTTTTACAAATCCTGTGATCACTGAAGAACAGGCGAAAGCTTTACCTGAAAATGCTCCTCGTTATCGCTATGTCAAAGAAGGCAATGATGATGTTGGAGCGGCAGCACCTGAAGAGGGATGGGTAAAAACCTCGGCTGCATGGCTTATCGATCATGCTGGTTTTCCTGCTGGATACCAGGGGCAAAATGGCGCTGCGCTTTCTTCTAAACATTGCCTTGCGCTCACGAATCAGGGCGGCGCACGTGCGGGTGATATACGCCAATTGGCGGCACATATCCAAGAAGGAGTGGAAAAAACTTTCGGTGTTTCTCTTGTTCCCGAGCCGGTCATGTTGTAAAACAGCGAAGAGCATTGTTTGTGCCATAATGTGTAGGGTTAACCAATAAAAATATTGTGTAGTTGAAAAAGAGGCAGTGGTCGTGCGAATGAATGAAAGCGAGCAAGTAGCTCTGCTGACAGGTCGAGAAGTAGGTGACATGCTTCGTAAGGCTTTCGGCAAAAATGCTATTGTGCGTTCGTGGTCACTTCATTC
>JAGBKC010000079.1 GCA_017934115.1 Actinomycetaceae bacterium
CTAAGGCTTGAGCTCAATGCCTACGTTTGGTGGTACAACAACAAGCGGATTCATTCGACGCTGGGCTACATGAGCCCGGTGGAGTTCAGAGAAGCTGGAATGTCCCTGTAGAAAAAGTCTAGTTCAGGGTTGCAAGTCCATTTTAATAATGTACGGGAAGGTTATCTTTATGTTTGGTGAAAAAGAATGTGAAAACATTGTAGATATGTAAGCGATATGCGTATGCTACACAAAAATGCATCAATGTTGCATATATGTGAAATATCTATTTTTGTCTTTTATTATTTTCTTTTTTTTCTAGAGTTAGTTGTGAAACATAGTTAGGTGTTTCGCTGTATAAGGAGGTACACATGAGAAGTGTCGTTGTTACTGGTAAAGACCAAGTTGAATGGAAAGATATCCCACGCCCTGAAGTGGAACAGGGCAGTGTTTTGCTGAAAATAAAAGCATGTGGTATTTGTGGTTCTGATCCTTTTTACATTCATATGGGTGGGTGTCCGCCAAATTTTGGTAATACTCCTCTTGGTCATGAGCCTTCTGCTGAAGTAGTTGAATTAGGTGAAGGTGTTACTGGTATTGCTGTGGGTGACCACGTTGTTGTCGATACAATGAAGTTTAGTGATGGTTTGCTTGGTTCTGGTGGTAATCAGGGTGCATTAAGTGAGTATGTGCTTGTACGTGATTTTGAGCCAAATAAACAGTTGCGTGTTATTCCTAAAGATATTCCTTGGGAAGTTGCTGCTCTTAATGAGCCAATGGCAGTTGCCTATCATGGTGTGAATACAGCTGAGGTCCAAGAAGGAGATAAGGTCGTTATTTTTGGTGCTGGGCCTGTTGGTTTAGGTGCTCTTCTTGGTTTTAAGCGTCAAGGCGCTGGCCATGTTGTTGTAGTGGATATGGATGAAAGTCGCCTTGCGAAAGCATTAAAGATCGGTGCTGATGCTGTTATTAATACGAAAGAAGAAGATTTAGCTGATCGACTTATTGAATTGCATGGTGATGGTGCTGTTGGCTATGTGCGCGGTAAGCGTTCTGGTACAAATATTTACTATGATGCTGCAGGTGCAGGCGTGCTTGTCCAGCAAGTTTCGCAATTAGCAACTCACGGTGCAAAGCTTGTTATTGTAGCTGTTCATAAGAAACCTGTTGAATTCGATTTTGGCTCGGCTCTTTCTCCTGAATTGCTGATTCGCTGGTCTATGGGGTATCCAAAGGAAATTTTTGAAGTAACTGACGATATTATTGATAACTGGGAAAAATATCAACTTATTATTGGTGATCTTTTCCCATTTGATAAGGCTCTTGATGCCATTACGGCAGCTGGTACACCAGGGGCTACAGATAAGGCCGTTGTTGTTTTTGATTAATATAGTAGTGAAACACTAGTAGTCCTCAAACGAGAGAATATGAATGTATTCTCTCGTTTTCTGTATGTGTGTAAAGTGTACTAAATAATGTTTCCATGGAAACAATATGTTAAAATGTTTCCATGGAAACAATATGTTAAAATGTTTCCATGGAAACAAAACGTACACTCGTTATTCTCGATCACCCATATGGAATAGAAGGAGCTCGTAATATTCCGCATAAAAGGAGCTTCACTGCTGCTCTTGCGCAAAAAGCTATCACTGATTTGAATGAGCGCGGCCACAAAGTTGATGTAATAGACTTGCATGCAGATGGTTTTGACCCGGTCATGCATGCAGAAGATTTGCAGAGCTGGAGAAAAGTAGAAAATATTGATCCGCTTGTGTGTAATTACCAAGAACGTATCAAGCGTGCTGATAGACTGGCTTTTTTCTTTCCCATTTGGTGGGAGCTTATGCCAGCTATGACAAAAGGTTTTATTGATAAAGTTTATGCAAAGAACGTGTTATACACGCAAGAATCTACTCCTTTTCATTCACTTCTTGACCCTATCCCTGAAGTGATTGTCACAACTGTTATGAATACTCCGTTATCTCTCTATAAAACCATATTTGGAAATCCTTTAACGAAGGCATTAAAACGTGGTACTTTTTGGAAAACGGGATTAAAAAAATATACATGGCACTCTTTTAATGGAGTTGAAAAAATGTCACCTGAAAAACGAGAAGATATACTGAAGAAATTTCATCTATAAAATCTTGTTTTCTATCAAGAGAAGGTATGTATGCAGCAAGAAATGTATGTAAAAATGATGGAAAAGGCTCGCCTTTTTGCTAAAAATCTTCATGAAGAAAAAAAACTTGGCAATATTGAACGCGTTCTTATGGAAAAATATCATAATTCTTCATCTGTGTCTGTTCTTGAATGCCATGTTCTTTCTTCTATTAATGATGATGGTTATATAACTGCCGCACGTTTAGCTGAACAACATTCCTGCACTCGTGGTGCAATGAGTAAAATATTGGCACGTTTAGAAAAAAAAGGATTTCTTTCTATTTTTTCTAAAGAAGAAAATAAAAAAAAAATCTTTGAGATTGACGCGATTAGGAAAAGAAGTAGTGCGCTTGCATGCTCAAGAACATCGCGCACTTGAAAAAGACATGTTAGCTTTGCTTTCTTCTTTGACGAAAAATGACGTGGATGTACTTGATACATTTTTTGCGCGAGTTAATGCTGTGTATGAGAATCTTAAAACAAGTGCGTAGTATGTGACTCATTCATACAGGGCTTTAGTTCTATTTTCTTTTTTTTGTCTAGTTGTATATTTATGTTGTGGAATTAGAAAAGTACTCGCTAGGTGATATGTACTATGGAGAGGGAAGTCATGAGAGAGAGAGAGAGAGTAAAGCAGCGCGCGTAAAACGCGCTTTTATTCGTATATGTGCTGGAATATGTGCAACTGTTATCTCTCTTGGTGGTCTGGTAACTTTTGCCTCCGCTGAAGATAAAACAGGCTATGGCGATATCTTCTTTGGCTATGTAGAGCCGGGTACTTTTGAAATTCGTAATTCTGTAACTGGGCGTGTAGTAAAAACTGTTCAAGTTCTTCAAGCTGGGCCTACATGGTTTACGCAAGGCCAAGAATTGCCTGTAGGAAAATATGATATTTATATTAAAGAGGCCCCAGGTGGATATATTGGGGCTGATACGCGCCCAGCCGTAACGGTAGAAGTTATTGATACGGAAGGTCGTTTGCCCTCGGGTTATGGTGCTTTTTCACAATATAAAATGCACTATGCTGGACGCGAATATGTTTCTTGGCCTTATCTTTTGAAAAAATATAAAGGTGTTCCAAATATACGTTATGGAAGTGTTGGCCCATACCTTGAGTATGCAAAAGAGCTTGATGCGTGTTCTCTGGAGTGGGATGTAGAAACTTTACGCGACGAATGGGAATTTGATTATAAGAATTTTGAAGAAAATAATTGGGAATATAATGGCATAATATCAAGCCCTGAAGAAATGAACGAAAGGTGGAATTTAACTCTTGATTATATCCATAAAAAACAGATAACTAACACGTATGCACTATCTATTGCCCAGGAGATGAGTCGCCTTTTTGATACATATAAAGCTGGACTTACTTCACATCATTTTTCTACCGATGAAGTATTGAGTGATTTATTGGCGCAATATAATATTGCTTACTATGATCAATTAGTGGTTGAAGATAAACTTTTCGATCAGGATATGATCACTCTTTATGAAGAACTTACAGCAGAAAATCTCTACGGCATGTTTAATATGACAAGCGAAACAGGTGCTACAATAAATCGTTTTGACCCTATTGGTATTAGTACGCGTTTTACATATCGTTCTACAGAATCAGTGACTGCTTATGATGCGATGTTCAACGGTTTTCATTATGGTGTTCCATCGCAAAAATTTATTTTTTCTTCTTGCGGCGATGAAACTGAAGATGAAGAAGAGTATTTCTTGCGAAAAGGTGCATCTGTTGTAGCTGACCTTTATGAAGGCGCACAGGAAGAAGTAACAGTTGAAAGTATATATGGATTTTTCCGTTCTTTTTATGATGGAGATGATTTTACTGGCTTTGATAAAGAAGAATTCCTTTCGTCTGTTGATTGGACGGTCGCTTTTTGGAAGGCAGTTGATACAACAAATATTTATCTTCTTGATTTTGCGAGTTTTTTTCAAGACGAATACGGACATGTAGATGAAGCAGAATTATATGAACAAATACATGCGGCTACTTTTGCTGTTGACTCCTATTATGGTTCTTTTCAAGATCCTTTAGGTTTTTTTCGTGACATGAACGGTGATGAAATCATTACTATTGACGATTTTACAACCCAAGAAATGCTTGAAAAATGGTTTGGTGTTCTTCATGTAGCTACTGCCGAAATTAAGGCAACGAAGGAATTCATCAATAGTGACTTACAAGAAGGTCAATTTACTTTTGGGCTGTATGCGTATGATGAAAATGCGCAGACACAGGAAAATATTGCTACCACATTATTTACTACATCGGCCAATGAAGCTAATGGTGACGTTACATTTAAGATCGCCACAGCAAAACATGAAGAACGTCAGATGATTATGATTGCAACATATCAGTACAGCATGGAGGTTTTATCGTTTCAGCCCGTTTCATGGTGGGTTGATGGTGAAGGTGGAAACCCAGGGTATTGGGTAACGGATGCTGCAGGTAATACAGACTTATCATATGATCAGTACAATTATGGTCACTGGGAGTATTCTCCATATGGATTGGCTGAATATGAACTTGAAGGGCGCATGCATGATGCGGACTTCTGGGAATGTCATCGAAGTGAGACCATATCAACGTGCCATGCCCTTCATGATGTACAGGAAGGTGTTACATGGGGGCCTTTGCAATATACGATTGCGGAAGTAAAAGGCAATGAAAATGATATTCTCTATGATAAAGGCCTTGCATATGCTGATGTTCAACATGTCACTCCATATGGTGTAAGCGAGAATGTTGAACCTGCTATTGCCCAGCGCACAAGCTCCGCGTTCTTAGAAGATGGCACATTAGATGAAACGGGCGAACAGATTCAAGAAGCTACTTTTAGAAACTATAAAATTGAAAAAAGTTTTGATGAAGATGTGCCGCCACCAACGGGAGTTATTGTAAGTAGCCCAGTTGATGGAAAAGTGCTCGCTATGGTCGCATTGGTTGCTTTTGCAATTATTGTGTTTATGTGGTTGAAACGACTTATCTTGCGAAAATAGAAGATAGTGATGTATCACTTTAATGGTGCAAACCTTCTTCATGTTCACTGTGGTGGGGTAGTTCGCATTGGAATGTAGAGTGTGTAATGGAGAAGTGGTCACTTAGGCATGTTTGCAGCTGGTCGAGAATGTCATGCTCATCTTCGATGGTGACGTCATTGGCTAAAACAATATGGGCCGTTACGATAGGTTCTGTATTGCTGAGTGTCCAGACATGTAAATCATGAATCTCTTGAACATTTTTGCATTCTAAAAGATGTTCTCTAATTACGTTGGGTGATATATGTGACGGGGAAGTCTCAAGGAGTATAAGCCCAGCATCTTTGATGATAAGCCAAGCGCTTCGTATCATAAGCGTTGCTACAATAAGAGATGCGATTGAATCTGCGTAGACCCACCCAGTTGTGAGGATGATAATGCCAGCTATAGCTGTTCCAATGAACCCATAAAGATCTGTAAGAATATGTTGATAAGCGCCTCGTATGTTGAGATTATTTCGGTCGGCGCGAGCCAGGATCCATGCGACCAAAATATTAACGATAATTCCTGCTAGGGCGGTCGCAATAACAGGAAGGCTACTGACATTATGAGGTGTAAAAAAACGCTTTATCGCCTCAATGCTTACGAAAATACCGACGATCAACATTGTGAGCGCATTTGCCATTCCTGAAAGAACTTCGGCACGACGAAAACCATATGTGAATGTCGTGTTAGCGGGGCGCGATGAGATGTGAGATATCCATAGTGCAAGGGCAAGAGCGCCAGCGTCACTAAGCATGTGTCCTGCATCCGAAAGAAGTGCAAGAGAGCCGGAGGAGAAAGCAATAATGACTTCGAGGATGATAAAAAGAGATAAAATAATGAGTCCTGCTAGCAAGTGCGGTGCGCTAGCTTTGGTATGCGTGTGATGGTGTGTGTGGTGGTGGTGTGTATGACTATTGTGCTGATGCTTCATTGCTTGTCTTTCGGTTTTACTGTGGTGGGCTTCTTGTAGTGTAAAAGGAAGAAATGTTTTTTTCAAGTATTTGTTTTTATTGTAGGGGGGGTCGATATATAAAATAATTTTAACTTTTTATTTTAAGTAAAAGTTATTGTTTTAATAAAAAAGTAAAAACTTTATTTTTTCAGTTAAAATATGTTATTTTCGTATTCTTTTAATCTATATATTTGTTATATAATGTTATCTTATTTTTTTATTTCTATATCATGGGGTGCTAATATTAAAGAGCAACTATTGAGTTGTGGAAACACAAGAACAGGAGTGTCTTATGAGAAGACTACTTTCATTTATTCTCGCGTATTCTGTGTGGAATCCATGGAATAAGAGTTACGTATCGATGAGTATTAATTCTAAGAGAATTGCAGTGGATGGAGGTGCTTTCACATGGGACGTAACAATTTACAACTGGTAAAAAAATATTTATTGTTTTAGTTTTAGGAATTGTTTTTGCTGTTGTAGTTCTATCTATGAAGTCTGATTTTAGTGGAGGAAACAAAGCAGATGTGCGTACAACAGACGCGGCTACTTTTTTTACGTATGAAAATGGTATTCCTTACGCTTATAAGCCGATGGTCACTTTTGAAGGGACGCTCTATGGGTCTATACAGGACATAGGAAGTCTGCCAGACAATGCAAGTTACATTACACAGGTTGAAAAGAGTTACAGGAAAGGAATTGACGTGAATGTTTCTGATGGTAACCTTGTTTCAAATGGATATGATGAGGGAGCGAAAATTTATCGTGATATGCAAGGCAAGTTATATATAGAAACTAATGGAAAATATGAGCTTCTAGAAGAGATACTACCTGATGAATACGAGGAATAGCGCTTATGGGGAGAGCTGTTATGTGAGCGTCTCCCCATAATTCTTAATTACGTTTAATTGTGTTTAATTGCCAAAGTGTTCTTCTACAAGTGCCTCCAGCGTGCCTTCGCGGGCAGCAGCAGACGCATCTGCGCAAGCAAAATTTTTATATGTTCCATCACGGAACTTCTTTTTCAGTTTTGAATCGAAACCTAGAATGTATTCGGTAGCGATCAAATAAATAATGCGCGTTGGCGCCATACCATACACCTGGCGTGTAAGAATATGGTGGATACGCTCATGCTCATCAGGAAATGCTTGGCGCATGACATCTGAGCCATTCAAGCGTTTAATGATTTCGGTAATATACAGCCCGCTTTTCATGTATAAATCAGCGAAAGTATGCTCGGGATTATCGAAACACCCAGGGTTTTCCGCCTCCAGTGCATCCACCATCTGCTTCACCACAGGGCGCGGGGTGAATATTTGGTTGGTTTTTTGCGGCGGAATATAGTCGAAAATATCTTCTGTGTGCTCCTTGTTAAAATAATCTGACAGTTCTTCTTTTTTCTTTAAGAATTCACGGATGGAATCGTTAAATACTGTTTCATCAAAAAACTCGGTGGGCACCCATACTTCTTGCCCGGTTTTAGGGTTGCGCTCATAGTAGCCATCTCTCAAACGCCGGAATTCTTCTTCTGTAATACCGGTCAGCTCAGCGAAGACCTCATCATCAGTGTAATCATCGAAGTTTTTCAACGTCATTTTTTCATCTCCATAAGCCATGATGAAGCTGGGGATAGTGCGTGAAAAACCGCGAAGGTGGGCACGGAATGATTCTTCATTACTGTGCTTTATCTTTTCTTGGCGGCGACGTTCGAAATCTTCTACCACCACTTCATGTGATTGCTCTACCACCTGTGCTGTAGTGTCTGCTTGCGCTTTATTCCATGCAGCCAGTGCCTGTTCAATGCGTGCATCAAAGGCATGTTGCGCATCGTTTTTTTCTGCATCAGTGCTGGCCGTTTTCATAGCTTGCTTATAGTCAATATCTGCTACTTTGTATTCTTGTTCTAATGCTTTATTGTTTTTCGCAAGCTCTTTTTTAAGATTTTCTTGTACTTGTTTGGTGATAGTGTGCGTATCTTTCTTTGTTACACCCACCTCTGTTTGCGCTTTAGGTATCACATTGTCTTTCACAATATCCATAATGGAAGAGATGTAATCTTTTTGGGCATGCTTATTGAAAAGATCTTTTGCTGTCGTAGCTTCTGTGTTTAGTAGCCCATTCAGTTTGTCTTCGATAACACTGTAGGTTGCTTCCACGTTTTCATATTTTTTTGCCCCAAAAATCTCTTGGCTCGTGCCAATGATGATATCTTGCGGAATATTTATGTCACCATCGTCATTGACATTCAATCCATTCAATTCTTCATCTGTGATGTTGTTGAAAGGTTTAGCCTTGGCTTCTTTGGCAGGCTCTAGTTTTTCAATGATCTCACGCACAGCACCAAGAGTAGAACTATTGAAAATATTGTGAATGTTCGCGAAAAGATAGTTGCTCATAAAACCAGCCCGTACTACCTCACGGCTCTTGAGCTTGCGCGGAATAGAGAGTACTTTGTGTGCATCGAGCTCTATCATGCGCCCAGCATCATCTTCGCCGATGACGGGGAAAAAGTTGAGCAGACGGCTGATATTTTCGCGCCTGTCATCTCCTGTACCGCCGCCACGGCGGGTAGAGCTTGCTAGGTTTGCGGCGAACTCATCATAGACGGTAAGGGTGCGTGCAGGATCAAAATCAAATAGGTATGCGTTTTCTTTACGATAATACGTGCCGTCTGTGCCTCGATATTCGTACGGGTTTTGCACACGGAATGCTGCCTGCATGTAGGCGGCAGGGCTTTTCCAGTTGCACAGCATCAGCACGCCCGTCCACTGCGGTACCGTCACACCTACGGTGAGCTGACCTACAGAGAGGGTAATCGTACGTTCATTCCCGGCAATGGCTTGACGCACGCGCTCAATAGCTTTACTGCTCACAGTATCGTCAGTATCAGTTTTACCGTCTCCTGCGGCGAGCACTACTTCGTAATCTTTGAATATAGGATGTTTTTTCAAGATTTTCGCGAGAGCTTTTGCCGAATTGACGCGGTCTAAAATCCATAAGGTGTGCTTCATTTCTTCGCGTAGTTTTTTGGTAGAAAAGGGGTATTTTTCACCCGTAGTGAGGCTATCAAGAAACGCGTGTACGGATTCTTCATGTTCGAACTCATGTGAATCATTGGCGGAGAAGAATTCGTTCAAATCAAAGGCCCACTCGGTTTGGTTGCCATCTTCTAAAGTAGTGCCTTGCGCTAAGGTATCTGCCAGCATGGGAGATATTTGGTAAGTGAACATGTTGAGGCGAGGCAGGGGAGCATAGGGGTTTGCGCTTGCTTTTTGTATATCAGTATCCCAATTCTCCTTTGCTTCCTGCTCGTCTGCATAGGACCAGTTGAAAATCTCGGTATCGGCAAACACGTCACCTGCAAGGGCTTTAAATGGCGTGCCTGATAGGTAGAGCGTGTGTTTGCGTGAAATGTTCTCAAGCGCAAACTCGGTAAGGAGAGTATCGACTCCTTCATGGCTTTCATCAAGTATCAACAGATCAAACTCATACCCGCCTGCTTTAGCGCTCATCCATTTCAGTTTGTTGTAGCCACCACCAAAATACATGGAGCCTTTCAGATTCTGCAAAGATTCAAAAGCAATAAAGCCGTGGCTATCTGCATTTTTCATCACCAGGCGCGCGTGCTCTTTATAGGTGTGGCAAATAGGGTGTTTGGCAAGCGCATCATTATCAGACACAAAACGCAGCGGCACGCGCCCGCTCATGAATTTCTCGAAATCGTCTGCCCATGAATTGGCGACTGCAGGGC
>JAGBKC010000080.1 GCA_017934115.1 Actinomycetaceae bacterium
AAAGGGATTCCAACAATCGTATGCAACACAAAACATATGCCTAACGGTTTATTACTTCCATTAGCAGCACATTCCCGCTACTCACTTATCATACAAGACCAGTTGGCAATGAGTAAGCCACTCAAAAAACGTCTCTGGCAAAAAATAATTATTCAGAAAATACAAAATCAAGCTATTGCATTAGATCTATTACATAAAAACAGTTCTGACATTAGACAGCTCATAAAAAAAGTTATATCCGGCGATAGCACCAACCGCGAATCAGTAGCAGCAAACAAATATTTCAAAACACTTATACCAGAAGGAACGCGGCGCGCCAGTGATTATACAGCGCCGCTTGATTATGGATATGCAATTCTACGCGCTGGAATAGCAAGAACTCTCGTGTCAGGAGGTTGGCTCGTCAGTATTGGCATTAAACATAGCAACACTTTTAACGAATTGAATTTGGTCGATGATTTTATAGAACCATTTCGACCATGCGTTGATTATCTTGTTTTCAAAAATGACATCAAAGAGTTAAACACACACAACAAACATATTCTTACTAGCATTTTTGAACAATCTGTACAATGTGGGAATGAGCATATGGCTATTCAACAAGCAATAGAAAAAATGACGTACTCATTCAAACAAGCTGTCACAGAAAATGATCCTCAAAAATTACTTCTGCCAATATTAGAAAATTTCTCTTTAGAAAGTATCGAATAAATAAAAATGGAGCACTGATGCGTATTATGCGAATTATTGTGATGTTTGATTTACCTACAGCAAGTAAAGAAGAGAAAAAAAAATATGCGCTCTTCAGAAAATTTTTACTTAACGATGGCTACCAAATGAGTCAATACAGCGTTTACACACGCATAGCTTTATCACGAGATAATATGGAATCCCATATCAAACGCCTACAAGATCATGTTCCTGACGTCGGCGAAGTAACTGTTCTTGCATTAACAGAAAAACAATATGCATCGCGTAAGATTCTTGTGAATACCAAGAAACCTAATCCTTCAGAAGAACGCGTAGGAGAACAACTCACGCTTTTCTTCTAGCACGTAACACTCACAAAATTTTCACATAAGCTCATTCTTCGCTATCCACCTTATACTCCTTGTAACAATATCCTAAACAATCTTCCTGAATCACGCATACCTTAGTAGCATTATCCCATTTACCCAATGATGGCATTATCTTTGTCGCTTCGCCTGTTAACAAATCATTCCAACTTATATAAGCCGTGGCAATATTGAAACCTGAATACCGTGCTCGCAACCCATTGATTTCAACAACGTCATCTCTAAATATCACTATTGGATTTTGCATTAACACATGCTCAGGTATTTCTTCCCAATAATTTCGAGCTAAACCTGCTTTAGCAATAGTTGATTTGTAATTTCCCGTTTTCACTTGCGGAATATCAGCATAAAACACAGGGTCAGCATACCACTTGCCTTTTCCATGACGCGCGTGTGGGTCGTGCCAAAGCTGAAGGTACGCCATACCACCAATTTTTTGCACAGTTTTACCGTTATCATGCAAACGATAATTGCCACTCACATCTTGACGCTTTTTTTCAGTATATTTTCCATTTTTATCGTATTTTCTTGTTGTTTTTGAGGTACATATCTTCTTATCTTCACGTTGTTTATCTTTTTCACAAAAAGAATAGAAAAACTCATCAAAGACACTTCCCGTAACACCATGATCCACCATGCGTGTAGGAATAATAGTTTCACGATAAGCAATCACATCGTCAGCAAAACTCAACCATGGTTGCGTGCTCGCAAGCCTGCTTTCCTTATCTCGTTTTATACTGTACCTATTACGAGCTACATTTTGAACAGCAGAAACACTACACGCTGCAATAACGGCAGCATCCACCGCATGATGTCTATCATCTTTTCTATCTTTCACGCCGTGAGCACCAAAATTGAGCCCCCACACGCGCCTTAACATTCCCGTTGTAGCACCATTGACAGCCAAGACAGATTCTTTATACCTGCCTTCAGGAAAAACAAGACAATGACGCAAATAATCCTTAAAAACGCGTGCCATATAGCGCGTATCATTAAGATTACGCTCTAGAAAACCATCTTGATCTTCTGGAGTGAGCGATTCACGAAGCAAAAACTTTTTTTTATTATTCTTGATTTTACTTGAATTTTGCACGCGTGCCTTAAAAACATTCCAATCTGGAGATTTTTCTTCACCAGAATTCATCCATTCGTAAGGTGTACGTTCTTTTTTATTCGCATTACTTGACGTCAAACACAAAACCTTATTTTTCATAGCGTCAATACCAGTGCGTGAATACGGAAGAACATGATCAATTTGGCAATAGAAATCATCTTTCACTAGCTGCTCAAAATCAATATCTTTACCAGTATACAAATCTTTCTGATCTTGTTCTTCATACAGTTTTATCTTCTGAATAACCTTACCGGTAACCTCTGCCTCTTCTATTCCTAGAAGCGAAGCAGCAAGGGATGCTGCCTCTTTATTGGCTGCCTCATTCGCGTCTCGAGCCTTCGAAATTCTTTTCTTTTCATTTTTGGAATGCGAAAGTTCTCGCCCAAGCTCAATATGAATCTCATGCGGAACTCCATATAGGCGAATAATACTGTTAACAATCTTTCGCATACGCGATATCGAGCGCAATACGACAGGGTTTTTCATAACCGGATCGTAAACGCTGTAAGGAGGCAAAAAATTAGTTTTAGTATGTTGAGAATCATCAATGCGATAGTCATATAAGCCAGTTGATTTTTCCGCATCAAACAACGTAAATACCTCGTCTTCTTTAAAGGCATCAAGGAGTAAATCAAGTGCTTTTTTACTACGATTACCATAACCCTTAAAATTTTTTGATGCAAAAGGAACATTTTTCAAAAGTTGCATATCATCTTTAGAAAGCTCCACACCTAATACACCGAGGCGCACTTCAAGACTTTCTTCGCTACTTGCATAAGTAAGCGCTTCCATAACGGCATCAGCAAAATCAAGATCATCTAAAAGCCTGGACATAAAACCACGATTAGATTCATATATTACACTCCTCATTTTCCTGAATGCGTGAGGAGTGAAAATTTCAGTGGTTTTTTCTTTATCTACAGAAATCCCCTTAAAATAATCATGAGCAGACAAAACAAACTTTTTTCTCAAATGCCCATACGTCACTTTGCAATACTTATTCCCTTTTATCGGCTCTGGAGAAAAAAGAATATTCATCACATATGCAGTCTGTTCAGATGTCAACCGTTTTTCTGTATTACCGTTTTGCACAATAACAAGATGCCCTAGCCGTTCATAGGCTCGACACATTTCAGAAGAAAGGGAAGCATTTGCTGCGCGAGTTTCTTCAGAAAAATACGTACAACTTCCCACTTGTGAATAAACACGTTCATCTTGCTGAACAGACTTTTTCTCCCGGCTAAAAATCGCTAAATATTTTTCTTCCATATCTTCCGACGCTTTTGAATTTCCACAAGCGCGTTGGGCGGAAAAAATATTTTTCACTTCGTCAATAAGCTGAATATGTAAAACACACATTTCATAGTCGCCACCACGATTACGACTTCTAGGTGTACTAGCAAGATACTCCCCAACCGTGCGATAATTACCCTCCTTCAATGCCTTCGTATTTTCTTTAACGGATTTGAGCACCTTACCATTTTCAGCATCGCCAGTATTTTCAACACTATCTAGATCGTTAAAACTACCTGCACCATGAGAAATATATCCACGCCTGCCCGCTAAGGAATAAAGGATTTGAGCAAATTCTCTATCAGTTAACACGTCATCGAGTCCTTTAACACGAAGCTCGCGTATAGGTTTATCTCCTTTAGCACTTTGTAAATCATTCTTCGTTGCATCTTGAGGAATAAGACCATAATCTTTCAACAAATCAAGCGTTTTATTAAGGCGGTTCTTTTTTCTTTGATTGTTTCGCCTTGAACTACGGTAACCCCGTCTTTTTTTAGCCAGACTTACTTTATCTTTGGGATTTTGAGGAATAGGAAAAAGGTGAGAACCCATCTCTACAATGCGATGATTGTTCGTATCGATAAGACAAAATCCGCAGCTAGCAATACCAGGGTCAAGACCAAGAATATAGTATGGAGAATTCATCTTTATATCCAACCTCACATGTCGTTACATTTATTTATACTCCAGTTTACACACATGAAAAAAAAAAAAAGAAAAAAACGAAACAAAAAGAGCCCCGCTCCACAGCAGAACTCTTTTTATAGCCATTTACACCTAGAAACCAAAATTTTTACGAACCTTGCACATAGCGCCTACGCACAAGCAAAGCACCAACGCCCACAACAACTGCACTCATAGCAAGGCCAAGATACAAGCCCACAGAAGTTCCAGTTTGTTCAAGCTTCGTTACACCACCATCACTTTGCCCATGTGGACCATGAGATGCAATGGATTGATGTGGAATATCTGTAGAAACAGAAGATCCGCCTGGCGTACTTGGCGAAGCACTTGGCGTTGAGGCTGCAGATTCACTTGGCGTAGGCGTAGGACTTTCCTTCTTCTTTTCCTGATACACCACATGCTCTATCATATCTTCATCAGTCGCCTTAACAACAGCCGCAGCAACCACCACATGTTCAGTTACCCAACCATCAGCAGTGATATCAGGAGAAGTAAGAGCAGGGAATTCCTTTGGTTCTGCTTTCGACCAATCAGGCTCGCCAACCTCACCAGTTGATGGGTCAACATCAAGTTCCATGCTGAAAGTTACTTCCTGCACAACATCTTCTTGTACCTTTTCGCCGTCTTCAGTGATGTAAGTGTATGTAACAGTGCGTTTCACAGTTTTCGTTGCACCATTTTCCTTGATATGCACTGTATACGTTGTTTCAGCTTTCTCCCCGTTTCCATCATAACCGCGCACATCGACTGGTTTCGGGTCACCCACGTAATCAGTATCGGGTGTAAAGGTAATCATTCCATCATCATTGAGATGATACGTACCACCTTCAACCTTCACTTCATCAACTTCTACGCCCGAAACATCTAGAAGAGTTATTTTTTCAATCTTGTTTTCACCACCAGTGCGCGTTTTTAAGGTCGACACCTCAAAAGATGGAGTGCCGGTTTGCTCGGTATTCTTTGGACCCCAAGTTTCATCAGGCGTGCCTACTGGCGGCTTTAACGTGAGCTTCAATGTGTTCGTAACCTTCAATGTATGAGTCTGTCCGCGCACAACAGTAACAGGGTCATCAAGCTTTACACCCCACAGGACATCCTCAATAACAGGAAGATTATTTTCCGTAACGTTCACCTTTGCACCCGTTGGCACTTCCCACGTTTGGCTTGCCCCACCTTTAACGGCCTTCCATTCAGTTGAATCGCCGTCAAAATCGAAATCTTCTTCACCTTTCCATTCTTTTCCGCTCCAGGAATCATCAGTGACATCATATTCCTGATGTTCACTGCCAGCATCATACGAAAGAGTGCCGCTGTATTCGTAATCATCGGCAGGCGCAAAAGCTGTATCGCCATCAACAATCTTCTCGACTTTCACCTTACCCACACTTGGCAAAGGAATTTGCCCTTGATATGGGCGCATCGTATATGTTTTGAATGGGTCAACAGCGTTTGTGTCCGTCATCCATGTAATGTATTGGATACGATCCCAGCCATCTTGACGTGGAAATGTCACTTTTGCTTCACCTGTAGAAGCATCGATTTCAATATTGCAACCGTTAGGGTCAGTATTACCGATAGAACATTCCATACCACCACGTTCATAGCCATCTAAATCAGCGTCATCATACTGTTTATCACCACGCCACTGATAATTTTCATCAACAGGGAAAATTTCAATCGTTCCAAGCTTTTCAATAGTGGCAGGGTCTTCAGTTTTCATCGTCAAGGTAACTTTATTATCATCGGATGAACTATAAGAAAGCGCTTGAGAAAGCGGATGGAAGAATTCTTGCTGCGTATCACGCTGTTTATTATGTCCAGACGCAATTGGTTCTTCATCAGTACCGCGATTCACAAGGTGAGTAATCTGAATACCATAATCCTTTGGCATAAAATTAACACCTTGCCCCTGAGTAGTCCAGTTATCCGCCTGAAGTACAACATAAGGATGTCCATTCGGCATCTTTCCATCAATGGGAATCGAGCGATACTTGCCTGGCACATCTGTACCGCCTAAATAATGAAGTGCAGTTGTATCTTGAACAGTAACACTTGTAGATTCTTGAAGATTAGGATGTGTGACCTCAAGGCGAACGTAGAAATCTTTACCGTTATCGGTCCAGCAGGTCACGATTGCACGGTCAGATTGCATAGGGTTGACACATTGATTTTCAACCACCTGAAAAACAGGAGAATAATATGGTGGATTTGGTTGCGGCACATCACGGAACACAGCCTTTACAACCGCATCTTCACTACCAAGAGTAAGGGCAGCAGAAGAAGACGAAGCATTATCTATGCTTGCCCCCCCCGAAACGATTTCCCAATGGTCAAATTCTTGGCCCTCAGGCGCAGCACCTGATGTAATCGTTACTTTTCCACCTGCAGGAGCCGTAGCAGCAGAAGAAGTACCATTTTCTACAGTAATATTGAGAGGAGAAGAAACTTGCCATGTCACATTGACGGTAAGAGGATCCGTATCGTCACCATTCAATTCAAGTGTTGCATTATATACACCAACAGGAGTACCTACTTTACCTTTCACTTGACATGTGCCCGTACCGCCGATTTTCATACCAAAGAAAGTTCGTGGGGCAGAAATACTTGTTGCGCACGTACCAAGTTCAAATACATCAGCATTTGCACCACTTAGGGTGGCGGTAATGTTTGAAATTTGTGCAGTGCCGGTATTTTCAATAGTAAGTGTGCCGGTAGGAGCCGCGTCAAAACCTTCTGCAGATGAAGGCACAGTCAAATCTGGCGCAGTCCATGAATGAGCATCATCAGCCCAGGCTGGCGCAAATGATGTCACAATGTAGACAATAGACACAGCGAAAGCCGCTACTATGGCAAGAGCTTTATACCAATACGTAGCGCCCTTATAACGAAACTTTTTCATATCTTCTCCTTCAAAAACTGTACACAACAAATCTACACACTTCCCCCCCCTCAATCAAGAAAAACATCCACATCTGAGAGAAACCATGGGAAAAATATAAAAAAAAAAAAACGATACTTAGGCCCAAAGACACAAACTTATAATAAATGGCCCATATGACATAAAGAGTGGAGAGAAAATCCCCTCCACTCTTCATTAAGCTTTCATTACCTATTTCTTATAAGCAACAGCAATATTTTTCTTGCCCTTACGAAACACAAGAACATCACCACATAAGAACATGCCTTCATCAATCAAGGCTTGAGCATCTTCAACTTTTTCGTTATTCACATACAGGCCACCACTAGCGATCGTGCGGCGCGCTGCCCCAAGTCCTTTTTCTAAACCAGCATCAACAAAAGCTTGAGCAACCAGAGCACCCACTTCTATTGATGCACTAGGTAATTGAGCTACAGAATCATGTAAAGTTTGCGAATCTAAAGAAGTTAAATCATCACGTCCAAAAAGAGCTTGAGAAGCACGAATAACACTCTCGGTCGCTTCTTTACCATGCACCCACGAAGTTACCTCATAAGCAAGAGCACGCTGCGCTTCGCGAGCTCCAGGATTTTCTTGCACCGATTTTTCAAGGCGTTCTATTTCTTCTCGAGAAAGGAAGGTGAAGACTTTCAACATGCGTACGACGTCTTCATCTGCAGTATTGAGCCAGAATTGATAGAACTGATAGGGGCTGAACATCTCAGGATTCAACCAGATTGCCCCGCCTTCAGTTTTACCGAACTTTGTGCCATCTGCTTTCGTAATAAGCGGATTCGTCAATACATGAACGTTCTTACCTTCAACCTTATGGATAAGATCCATTCCGCCAACAAGATTACCCCACTGGTCATTACCGCCAAGTTCCAAAGTACAATTGTAACGCCTAAATAATTCAAGATAATCGTTCGCTTGGAGCATTTGATAAGAAAACTCAGTAAAAGAAATGCCTTCATCGCTTGCAAGGCGGCGGGCAACAATATCTTTCGACAGCATAGTACCCATGCGGAAATGTTTGCCGAGATCACGCAAAAAATCAATCGCACTAAGCTCTTGTGTCCAATCAAGATTATTGACGATGCGCGCAGAGTTGTCACCCGTAAAATCAAGAAGATTTTCGAGCTGCCCTTTCAAAGCGTCTGCCCATCCGGCAACAACATCACGCGAATTAAGGGTACGTTCACCTTTCGGGCGAGGATCACCAATCAAACCGGTAGCACCGCCCACCAACGCAAGAGGACGATGACCAGCAAGCTGAAGATGACGCATCACCTTAATAGCAACAAGATGCCCATGATGCAAAGAAGGTGCAGTTGGATCAAAACCACAATAAAAAGTAACAGGCCCTGCAGCTAAAGCACCTGACAAAGCATCAATATCAGTATGTTGCGCAATAAGGCCACGCCACTGCAATTCTTCTAATACATCTACCATGAATACACCTTTCCTATTCCACATAGCATAATACATAAAACACCTCCCTTTTCACGTCAAGGGAGGCGTGAAAAAACTAATGTTTAGCACTAACTTTTTCGATATTCACCAACGATGGGAATAGGAGTTACATCTACCTCATCAATTCTGCCTTCATACACATAATGCTTTGTTTCACGTGAAATCACATGTGCAAGGCCTATGAGTGCAATACAATTTGGCACAGCCATCAAGGCATTCGTAATATCAGAAATATTCCACACCAAATCGCCACCACCAATGGTGCCCCACAAAACAAAGACCAAAAAGACGATCTGGTATGGTCGTACACCTTTGATACCAAAGAGATACACGACTGCTCGATTACCATATTGTGCCCAGCCAAGCATAGTCGAATACGAGAAAAGAACCATACCAACAGAAAGAACGAGAGGACCAAGCACAGGAATACTCGAAAATGCCGTTGTGGTCAATTGTGCAGGCGCAGTAATATCGCCAGCAAGAATCGCTGACTCAATAGAAGGATCTGACAGCATTGTTGATACGAGCGTAACACCAGTAATAGCACAAATAACGACAGTATCCCAAAAAGTACCCGACATCGACACTAAAGCCTGACGTGCAGGATTTTTTGTTGTTGCGTTTGCAGCCACCAAAGGAGCAGAGCCCAAACCAGATTCATTTGAGAATAAACCGCGTTTAAAGCCAAATTGCAAAGCAACCATCAAACCAGAACCTACTGCACCACCAAAAGCAGCTTTACCAGTAAAAGCAGAAACAACAATAAGCGAAATAGCCTCACCAACATAACGCCAATTCATACCAATAATGACAAGACATCCCACTGCATACAAAAGAGCCATCACCGGCACAAGCTTTTCCGTCACTCGTGTAATGGAGCGTACTCCCCCCATAATGACGATCCCTACGAGCACCATTAAAATAGCACCGATCATCACGTTAGCACCAAGAGACTCTTTATCGGTATTGAGCGGAAGATAAGCAGTAATAACACCAGAAAGCGCATTAGATTGCACAGAAGCCCCAATGCCGAAAGAAGCAATAAAGGCAAACACGGCAAACAAAACAGCTAAGATTTTTCCTGCAGTTTTCCATTTAAAGCCGCGTTCAAGAGCATACATTGCACCGCCAAGCATTTCACCCTTAGCGTCTTTCACACGATATTTGACTGAAATCAAAGTTTCAGCATATTTCGTTGCAATACCAAAAACACCAGTGATCCACATCCAAAAGATCGCACCAGGGCCGCCAAAGAACAAACCCGTTGCCACACCTACGATATTTCCCGTGCCAATCGTTGCCGCCAAGGCAGTTGTGAGAGCGCCAAACTGCGAAACATCACCTTCGGCATTCGCATCATCTTTGGACACAGATAATTTAATGGCGCTACCAATTTTGCGTTGAATAAATTTCGTACGAATCGTCATATACAGATGTGTACCTAAAAGAAGGGCAATCATTGCCCATCCCCACACAAACTCATCTACCACTTCAACAAGGTGCGAAAAAGTTTCCACTAAGTTCTCCTTTTGTGACATATAAGATATGGGAAAATATTAGCGCGATTAAAGAAGTGATGCAAGGCACGCACTAAAAGACAGTATTCAGGCTCCACATCATGCCAGCAGAATGTTTTGATAATTATCTAAACCATCAGGCACACTATGGCTTACAAAAATCACAAGAGATGTTTTGGCCCACATATTTATTTCTTCGACCATAACACTCACACTTTGACTATCAACACCATTGAAAACTTCATCGAGCAAGATGACAGGCTTATTGACAACTGTGCACATAATGTACCAAAGTTTTCGAACTGTTCCTGTTGAAAGATCAGAAGTACGCACAGACGAACGTATATCCAACCCTAAAGCAATACCCCGTTTTTCAAGCATGTCAACGGAAGTATCATTCAAACGCGCAGCAATAACAAGATGATCATGAAGAGATAAATGCGGATGCAAAGCTGACTGTGACCGACATACATTAACAAGTTCGCGAATGCGTGTATCTTTCAACGGAACATCATTGATATGACCTTGCCCTCCAATAAGAGGTAAATACCCAGAAAGAACTTCTATAAAAGTACTTTTTCCACAACCATTATGCCCATCAAGACGATACAAACCAGCCCCATTAATAGACAAACTAAAATCTTTGATAACAGGATTTAATACAGCCCACCCAAAAGTAAGATTTTTTAACGCAATTGAAGGTGTTTTATTCTTCTGTTCACAAGCCATAGAGCACTCCCTCCATATACACTACATAAAATGACAGACATGTAAGAAAACTTCAGCGAAACAGCAAGCACAATACCTGAAAGTATCAACCATACAAATGCAGAAGTTGCACTATGTGAAGACGATAAATCATTTTCTTTCACACTCATAAACATCACATCTGCTATAACATCACTGAGAAAAAGAGCTGCAATAACACAATAGGCATTAAATAGATCAAACCATTCTCCCCATACAAGCGGCAATAACACGCTCCATAGACATGTAGATAAAAAAAGGCGTGAAAACACAATATACACAGATAAACGAACAGACTCAACTCCTTGCTCATATCGATAACGCATGAGTGGCATAAAAAGAGAAATAGAAACATACCCACAATAAACCATCGCAGTATCGTTCGATAACAACAAATAGTTGATTTCCAACAAAAAAATCTACACCCCAAAAAGCAAGGTAGGCAAACAATATAAAAAACAAAATCAAAACAATGCCTTGTTTTTTTACACCCACATACTCACCTTTTCTATAAACATACACCAAAACAACAAAAGGAAGAATGATACATAAAAGCAAGAGACCTATAGAATACGCAAAGAAAACTAGTGGCACTTTTTGATGCACCACATACACACTACATCCCACAAAAGCACCCATCACAATAGAAAATAGAAAAAAATTTTTACGCCACCACTCATATGTAATGACAGAAAAAATTGGGATTTTTAACGCACGAAAAAAAATGAACATTCGGATGATTAACATACACAAAACGTTCCGAAGAAAAAAGGATATTACCGATCATTTTGAGAGAAATAAAAACATATATTAATGACAAAACAGCATACTCTACATGAGGCAATGTAACATATAGTGATAAAAAAGATTTTCCTACAAATAAAATAAGAAAAATCATCAATGAAGACACATTAAAAAGAGCACAAAAAGCTCCATATAGCAATAAACGAAAAAAACTTAAAGAAAAATTCCATCCCAGCATATCCAAAGTTTTAATATCTGTAACATCTCTAATAATTCTTATTTTTCTTTTTGTTAGCATATAATTACAATCTATCTTTTACTTCTCCATCTTTCTTTGATGAATACTCAATCAAAGCCCAAATACCCACAACTCCAGCAAAAAAACTACACACATAAAAAAATAGCCTCAGAAAATTCGGAGTACCTAATGAACCAATAGATGACATAACAGCTATAGCAAAAATCCAATATACACCAGCATCAAAATTCCACCTACCATAATCGAGACATAAAAAGGCAGCACACAAGTGCTGCCTCCCTATTTATCACGTAGTTTTAATGAAGATTTGCTTCACCCATTGCTTCGCCGCGACCAAATTTCACATCGCGGGCTGCAGCTAATTTGCTTGTCAATCCAAAGATTTCAATAAATCCCTTTGCATGAGACTGATCATAGGTATCACCCTCATCATAAGTA
>JAGBKC010000002.1 GCA_017934115.1 Actinomycetaceae bacterium
AACTAAAGAAACAAGCACACATACCATCATGACAACAGATACAGTTTCATTTGTATTTCCACCACTTTTAGGAAATAGAAAGCCAATAATAACTGCTGAAAAAAATAAAGAGTAAAACTGCATTAATGTTGTTAAACCATCTCCTTTATAAATGATCACACTTATTGCAGGAATAAGAAACATTGTATATATAACCGTCAAAAGAATGCCTTCATATATATAATTCCAACGCAATGTTTTTAATATTGGACGCATATGCGATGTCGTATCACCATAACGTATAGCAGCAATAGTAAAACTAGCCATAAGAAATGGCAGTATATCTGCTGATGCTTCATAACCATTTTTTATAAGAAGATAGATAGTTATACATACATCTAAAATGAGCAATAAAAGAAACAATTTTTCACGTATGAAGGCAGATACAACAAAGGAAACGATATTTTTTGCTGGTATTCGTATGTGAACATATCGATTCGATTCACGGGTGTGCATATTAAAAATAAAGAACATCCTTAATAATAGGCCAGCTAATAAACAAATAGTAGTACTCACAAACAAAAAAGCCACAATAGTGTTCATAGACCAAAGCTGATTCGCAATCCAATAATCTATCTGAAACCGCACATCAAATAAGAAATATACACCAATGATAGCTAGAGATACCGTAGAAATAAAAAGCACTAATGCACCATATTTCCCTGGAAAAGAGGAAATAAAAGAAAGAATAAGATCAATTCCAACATACACTGCTATATACGCAAAAAAACTCAATAATAATAACTCGACCATTCGATAAGCGTGCATAGGAATAGCAGAAATAGCTGAAATTTCAACTAAAAGTAGCAGAAGAAAAATTATAGATGCTACGCTCATCTTAAAAATTATCTGCGCAAAATGCACCTCAATCCGTGAAAAATTCATAACCTTTGATACATATAAAGATGAAGGGGTTAATGAGAAAGTCATAAAAACTATAAGAGCAACAAACAAACCATAAATGCCATTTGCAGATGTCACAGAGCCAAACGTATAGCGAAGAGCATGATCGATTAATCCGGAATCCTGAGTGAGAATTCCACCGCGCACGCGAGAAGCTTCAAGAATGTTAATTCCCAGATAAACAACATAAAAAGCACAAAGAATGAAAATAAATAATCGGCGCATTATCGTATTCTTTAGCCATTCTTGCTTAGCGATGCCATGAAAAGCATCTTTATAATAATATTTAAGAAGAATAGTTACATTTCTCAAGAAGTTTGATTTTTTCTTCATAAGAACCATCCATCGATACATACTTTGGTATTTCATTTACATGACCCGAAAAAGACTCTAAACGACCATTGCGCAAAAGAAAAACACTATCGGGAAAACATCTCACAGTATCCATATCATGAGTAACAAGCACAATTGCCATTCTGCGTACCAATAATGAAAATAAGTGCTGAACTAAAAGAGTTGTTTCAAAGTCAAGACCTGTCAAACCTTCATCAATGAGAAGAACGTCTACATCAAGGCAAGAAGCAATAGCAATCTGTATTTTTTTCTTCATACCAAAGGAATAAGAGCTGATCAGCATATCTAACGCATTATCAATATCAAAAGCAGATGCAATATCTGAAAATCGTTCCTTATCAACGCGAGGGTATCGTGAAAAAACAAAACGCGCATATTCCCTACCAGTCATAAAATCAGGAAGATAGAAATCAGAAGGTATATAAAAAACACGCTTTTTATATTCGTTGCTTCCTTCGCAATACTCATTCAAACTGATAATGCCCGAAGAGCTAGAAGAAAGACCAGCTATTATATTCAGCAAAGTTGTTTTTCCAGAACCATTTACTCCAACAATTATCGAACAAGCACGCTCAGGAAATTCAGCATTGATATTATGTAAAACTGTTTTCTTGCCAAAACTCTTCGAAACATTATCAAGATATAACATATATATTCCTATTTACAACTAATTCCCATTTGCCAAAAACGCGGCCAATGCACTTTGACACCACCGTTAAAACTATGCCCTCGATAGGTACAATAAGCAGCATAAGCAAAATAGGCTAATCCCAAAATTAGAACCACAACAAGCCAAAACCACTTATTCGTTATTTCTTCTTCATATGTATGCGCAAGACTCAACATATATGCTGAGACATATTGTCCAATACTTTGTATCACAATGTATCTCCTTTACTAAAATACTTTATTTCATTGATACCTTTGATGCAAACAAAGCAAACAAAGCAAACAAAGCAAACAAAGCAAACAAAGCAAACAAAGCAAACAAAGCAAACAAAGCAAACAAAGCAAACAAAACGAAATCTTCACAGATTTCTACATCAGTTTACCATTTACCTAAAATTTTCAAGAGAAAATATATTTTACACATGTCACATATCAAGAAAACAACCTAGGATTCTTCATCAGAAGCGATTTGTTTATGATGGCAAATAACTTCAGCAACAATAAAACGAAAAAATTTTTCTGCAAATTCCGGATCTAAACCAGATTCACGCGCCAAAGAACGCAAACGTTCGACCTGTTGTGCTTCACGTGCAGAATCTGTTGCAGGTAATTGGTATTGTGCTTTTAATTTACCTACATTTTGCGTACAACGAAAACGCTCGGCCATAATATGAACAAGTGAAGCATCTAAATTATCGATCGTACGACGATATTCTCTCAACAACTCAGGAATATTTTCTTCCATTTTTTTATGCCAACTTCCTAGCGTGCGTGCGCGTGCGCTTACGAATTTTTGGTTCTGCCAATCCTTCAATAGCAGCAGCATCAAAAACAATTTCCTGAACGTCATCACGCGAAGGAATATCAAACATGTAAGTCTGCAAGATTTTTTCCATAATAGACCGTAAACCCCGTGCTCCTGTGCCACGCTCAATTGCTTGCTTAGCAATAGCATTCAATGCCGATTCATCCATCGTCAATTTCACACCGTCAAGCTCAAACATGCGCTCATATTGTTTTAGCAACGCATTTTTTGGCTCTGATAATACATTAACTAAATCATCTTCTGTTAGTGGATTGCATACAGCTAACACTGGAAGACGACCAACAAGCTCAGGAATAAGACCAAACTTATGTAAATCATCTGTCGTTAGTTCTTCCATCATCTCCTCGACTGATGAATTTGAACGTAATTGAGAACCAAAACCTAAGCTACGCTTACCAATACGCGCTGAAATAATGTCCTCGATCCCTGCAAAAGCTCCAGCACAAATGAAAAGAATATTCGACGTATCTATAGATATTAGATCATCATCTGCATGTTTACGGCCATTCGCATGAGAATCTTGAGGAACACGAGCAACAGTGCCTTCAATAATTTTTAATAAAGCCTGCTGAACTCCTTCACCAGAAACATCTCGCGTAATAGAAGGATTTTCAGATTTACGAGTAATTTTGTCAATTTCATCAATATAAATAATCCCACGTTCTGCACGTGAAACATCGCCATCTGCAGCCTGGATAAGACGACGCAAAATATTTTCAACATCCTCGCCCACATATCCAGCTTCGGTCAATGAAGTAGCATCGGCGATCGCAAAAGGAACATCCAAAAAGCGAGCAAGCGACTGAGCTAAATAAGTTTTTCCAGTTCCTGTTGGACCAACTAACAAAATATTTGACTTACCAATCTCAACAAATTCATCAATATGCTTTTTATTTTTCTTATCTGCCAGATGAGCACGAACACGCTTATAGTGATTATACACAGCAACAGCTAAGGTGCGCTTCGCGTCTTCTTGACCAACAACATATTCTTGTAGAAAATCGAAAATTTCTTGCGGTTTCGCAAGCGCATACAATGCTTCATCAGATGATTCTGGAGAATCAACATCTTCACTAATAAGTTCATTACATAAATCAATACATTCATTACAAATATAAACACCTGAGCCAGTGATAAGCTTGCGAACCTGGCGCTGCGTTTTTTGACAAAAAGAACACTTAATTACATCGACGGTATCCATTGATGCCATATTCTTTTCCTCACTTCACTCAACCAGTCACAACATCACTATCTTAAAATAGAAAAAGCACCTATAGCACTAAGCTATAGGCGCGCCTTTAAGTAAAGTTACTTTTTCTTACGAGATTCAAGAACTTGGTCAACTAAGCCATATTCCTTTGCAGCTTGTGCTGTCAAAATCTTATCGCGTTGAATATCTCTCGAAATCTCATCTGGATCTTTACCGCAGTGTTGACCTAATGTTTCGCATAACCATCTTGTCATGCGATCGAGCTCATCAGCAACAATGGCAATATCGGATGCTTGACCACGTGTACCTTCCATAGCCGGCTGATGAATCAAAACGCGAGCATTAGGCAATGCAAGGCGTCTTCCTGGACTGCCAGCAGCAAGCAACACAGCAGCAGCTGATGCAGCCTGCCCTAAACAAACCGTTTGAATTTGCGGCTTGATATATTGCATCGTGTCATAAATAGCTGTTAATGCCGTAAAAGAACCACCTGGAGAATTAATATACATTGTAATAGGAGCATCAGGATCTTGCGATTCAAGAACTAATAATTGCGCCATAATATCATCTGCCGATGCATCATCAACCTGCACACCTAAAAAGATGATTCTATCTTCAAAAAGTTTTGTGTAAGGAGTTTGACGACGATAGCCATAAGGGGTACGTTCTTCATAATCAGGAAGAATATAACGATTAACAGGAGAAGCAACAGAGACGTCTTCTGCACCTAAAAAACGAGGATCAATCAACGACATTAGTTCTTCCCTTCACGAATACTTGCCTGACTTTCGATAATATGATCTACAAAGCCATACTCTAAAGCTTCTTGGGCGCTAAACCAATTATCACGATCAGAATCTTCAGTAATTTGTTCGACTGTTTTTCCTGTATTTTCAGCAATTATTTCTGCTAATTCACGCTTCATCTTCAAAATAAGATCAGCATTGATACGGATTTCTGTAGCAGTTCCACCAGCACCGCCAAGAGGCTGATGCATTAACACTCGCGTATGAGGAGTAATATAACGCTTTCCCTTTGCGCCTGCAGTAAGCAAAAACTGCCCCATCGACGCAGCCATACCCATACCTACTGTAACAACATCAGGCTGAATGTATTGCATCGTGTCATAAATAGCCATACCAGCAGTTACCGATCCACCAGGAGAATTGATATACAAATAAATATCTTTTTCTGGATCTTCTGCAGCAAGCAACATCATCTGTGCGCAAATAATATTCGCATTATCATCACGAACATCAGAGCCAAGCCAAATAATTCTTTCTTTTAAGAGACGATTATAAACAGAATCTCCGAGAGCCATATTTTGACCAGACTCACCAGACATCTCATATTGCGCCATAGTTATTGCCTTCCTTTAACGTTATTACAAGCTAAAAGTTTACTGAATATCTCCTTATTGTCCACTAAGATATGTGTATTTCGCTTATGGCTCACCTCAATATTTTTCTAGGGCATTGCAATTGTACGATGTGAGCCTCCATCGTAATGATGTATCAGAAAAAACCATCGTTGCCCAGTGAGCATTATTCATCCCAGCTATTGACGAAAAATCTTCAGAACACCCCAAAAGATAAGAAACACCAGCAGAAATAGCACTTCCATGTGAAACAAAAACAATTGTTGAACCATCATTACGCGCACATATATCATTGACGCAGCGAGCAAAACGCTCCCCTACATTTTCGCGTGATTCCATGCCCATCTCTCCCACAGGCAAACCCGAAATCCATCGCTCATATTCTTGCGGATAAGTATCTTGAATTTCCTTGCGAGTCATCCCCTCAAAATCACCGAAAGATCTTTCTATGAGGCGTTCATCGAGACGAGCATTGCAAGAAAGCAATGAACACAATTCATCAGCTGTTTGAGTAGCCCGTTTCAAAGGAGACGAAACAATAAGTTGCGGATCTAAATCAACTAAATGCGATGCAGCTACAGCAGCTTGTTTTTTCCCTTCATTGTTCAAAGGCACATCAACATGACCTTGAACACGAGATTCATGATTGTAATCAGGTTGTCCGTGTCTCCACAGAATAATGGTTTTTCTTGTCATGTGATATCTCAAAATTAGTTAAGTTCCAAGAAATCCAACAGCGATGATGGCTCATCTTTGACTTCTGCCTCAGGAAGATCTAAAGATATAAACGGACAATCAGACCACATACTATCAAGACCATAAAAATCACGCGCTTCTTCTAAGAAAATATGAACAAAAAAATCCTGATAATCAAGAATGACCCATTGACTTTCACCTTCAAGGCCTTCGCGCGTACGTCTTTTGGCCCCTGCCTCATGCAAAGCTCGCTCCACATGTGCAGTCATGGCGCGCAACTGACGCATTGATGACACAGACATCACTAAAAAGCCTTCAACCAGAGGCAAACGCTCTTCAACATCATAGGCTTTGATATTAAGAGCACCTTTAAGCGCGGCTTCTTGTGCTGCCTTTTCAATATATGCATGTGTTATATCGCTTAACATATTTCCTTCTTAATACGCCACCCAAACAAGACCGACACCAGCAGCAAGACCTAAAAGTGCCCCAGCTAGTATCGTAATAAAAAAGAACTTCGCACTACCTTTGTTTTCTTTCTTTTCCTCATCATCATAAAGCACTAAATCTGTGCCAGTAGATGTGAGATCAAGATCAGAAGAAATAGGTTTCAATGACGAAGAAGTAATAGCATAAGGAGGAATATCAGGAAGTTCAGGCTCACTAAAACGTTCATCTTCTTCAGCTTCAGCAAGTGCCAATAACTGAAGTTCTTCTTCTGTTACCTCACCGAAAGGCGATAAATCTGTTTCTTCAGCAATAGTTTGAGGGAAAGAAAAATTCTTTGCCGGAACATTAGCAGTATTTTTACGTGCTATATCAGCAGTGTTATGACGTATAACATCATCAGTATTCTGTGTTTTTGCAACTAATTTATCTTGCAAACTATCATGTTGAGCAGGATCAGAAGAATCGGAATTATGCGTCGAAAAACGGTCAAACACACTCTTTCGAGGATCTTCAAAATTTGCAGATGAGACATACTGCTCAGATGCCAGAACTTGGCTCGGTTCTGAAACAGCAGGAACTGGAGACATTCCTACAGCTGTAACAGCGCCATTATAAGCAGTTTGAGTGTGCACCTGTGAAAAATAAGATGACGCAGGAGCAGACATAGATGAAGAAGTAGGCTGCGAAGTTAATGATACTGTAGGGGGTGCAGAAGAAACAGAAGGTGAAGATTCCGAAGGCATCTGAGGCGCAGAAGATGCCTGTAAAGGAAGAGAAGCAGTATTGAATTTCGCCAAAGTGCGAGCCTCAATAGACTCATTAGATTCGCGCTGTTCGCGTAGCTCTTTACGCGAAGGGCGACGCAATTTTAATTCAGAAGTTTGAGTCAACCGCTCAACCGGAGAGGGGCCATCAGCGGAAGAAACATTATTTAACATGCCGCGTTCGCGCATCTGACGTCTGGTCAGCTGTGGTTTTTCACTCATCACATTCTCCTTTTATCACATGTGCTATGCCGCATTCATGCATGTTGTGTGCAGACACACTTTTCTTATTATGCCCTCTATATAACTGATTTTCATCAATATGTTGAATAACACCATCAGGCACAAGATACCGTATTGGCTTACCTTCCATCACACGCCTACGGCAATCAGTAGAAGAAATCGCTAATGGCGGCACTTCTAATAGCGTCACATTGTCAAAAGGAATCCCTGCAATATCAAGACTATGACCTGGACGCGTAACCCCAATAAAATGCGCCATGTCAGCCAGCTTTTCAGAATTCTTCCATCCTAAAATTTGAGAAAAAGCATCTGCACCTGTAATAAAAAAGAGTTCATCATTTGGATAAAGTTGTTTCATATCTTTTAAGGTGTCATATGTATAGGTCGTGCCTCCCCTATCAATATCAACACGGGAAACAGAAAATCTTGGATCTGAAAACGTTGCAATGCACGTCATTTGATAGCGAATTTCAGGTAAAGTTACCATATTCGCATCTTTATATGGCTGGTTTCCTGTTGGCACAAAAATCACTGTATCTAATTGAAACTTAAAGTGCACTTCCGATGCGGTTGCAAGATGACCATTATGGATAGGATCAAATGTTCCTCCCATAATACCGATGCGGCGTCTTTTTTTTTCAGCACTCTGATTCAACCGCTCATTCTCAATCAAGATATCACGTTCTCTTCTAGGCTCGTACGTGACCATCACCAGTGACAATCCACTTTGTTGACGTTATCTCTTTAAGCCCCATTGGCCCGCGTGCATGAAGTTTTTGGGTCGAGATACCAATTTCTGCTCCTAAGCCAAATTGACCACCGTCAGTAAAACGAGTTGAAGCATTAACGATCACAGCAGCACTATCGACACTATCAATGAAATTTTGGATATGTTCAGCATCGCGAGCAACAATCGCTTCGGTATGGCCAGTTGAATAGCGCGAGATATGCTTAATAGCTTCATCTTCTGTATCTACAATTTTCAACGCAACATGAGGGCCAAGATACTCCGTTTCCCAATCTTCTTCAGTTGCGTCACTCAACAACGTATGCGGCTGACACAAAGCTATTGATTTCTTACATGCATGCACATGAATATCTTTATTTTGAAGCTCGTGAACAAGTTGCGGTACACATGCGGATGCAACATCGCCATGAACAAGAATAGTTTCTGCAGCATTACAAACACCGAGGCGATGTGTTTTTGAGTTAATGGCAATATTAAGAGCATCATCCAAATTGGCAGACGAATCAATATAAACATGACAATTACCCACACCAGTTTCAATAACAGGAACAAGAGAACTGCGCACGACTTCTTGAATAAGGCCTGATCCACCACGTGGAATAACAAGATCAACATATCCGCGCTCTTGCATTAAAGCAACGCCACCTTCGCGCCCCCACTCATCCACACTTGTTATACAATTGGCCGGGAAGTCAACAGATTCAAGAGCGGCACGCATGAGAGACAGAAGAACTTTATTCGTCTCTATAGCTGCACTCCCTCCACGCAGCACAGCAGCACTACCAGCTTTCAAGGCAAGAGTTGCAGCATCAACAGTCACATTGGGCCGAGCCTCATAAATCATGCCAATGACACCCATAGGAACCCGAATATTTTCAAGACGCATACCATTTTCAAGTCTGCGCCCTTCGACAACTTCACCTACAGGGTCTGCCAACGAAGCAACATGACGAACAGCATCAGCAATATCACTGATACGTGATACATCCAAATATAAACGGTCCAAAAGGCTTTCTTTCATCCCCTTGGAACGTCCTACTTCCATGTCACGAGCATTTGCTTGCACAATCTTATCGGCTCCATCAAGTAAAAAATCTGCTATGGCATGAAGAGCATTATTCTTATTGAATGTTGAGGTTTTACGTAAAAAAAGTGCTGCTTTTTGCGCAGATACAACAACATCATGAACACCTATGCGCACATTTTCATCAACCATACTTGACACTCCATCCCCAGACCGTTATGAACACGTATCTTAAGCGCTACTATTCTACCACTATGAAAAGTCTTTCATAAAAAGCATTTCTTAAACAAGAACCAAAGAAAAAAAGTTACGATACACACGTGATTCCTTCTCCATCCTCTCTTAAAGAAAAAATTGAGCATGTTACTGGCAATGTTGCGCAGCTGGCAGAAAAATACGGGCGCACTGCTAACGATGTAACAGTAGAATTGGCCGTGAAACATCAACGTGTAGAAACTATTTATGAAGCACTTACCTACCACAGCCACATTGCACACAACATCATTCAACAACTTGTTCATACGGAAAGCGAATTAACACAGTTACATGCACCTACCCATTCCACACATATCATTGGGCACCTTCAAAAGAATAAAGCATCAAAAGCACTATCCTATTCACAGTGTATTGAAACTATTGATTCATATGAACTAGCAGAACGCCTCAACAATCTGCAAAATACGCGAATCATGCAAGGAAGTGCAGATAAACCTTTTGATATTATGCTTCAAATCAATTCTTCAGATGCTGATACCCAATTCGGCGTCTCACTTAATGAAGCGGAAGAATTAGCTTTTCGGATCAATGAACTTCCCTATCTCAACATATGCGGACTCATGACAATCGGCGCACATACCGATAACGAACACGACATCGCACTTTCTTTTGAAAAAACTCGCCTGTTGAGTGAAAACCTGCGAGCGCAAGGAATCACAACACTAAACGAGTTATCTATGGGAATGAGCGGCGATATGGACATTGCCATTGCCGAAGGAAGCACTCGAGTGCGCGTAGGAACTGCTGTGTTTGGCAAACGAGAGCTGCCTTAAAGAAGCATAAAAAATTATGGCTCAATATGCATCAACACGTATTCACTGTTTTTCTCTGTTCGCACAGGAAATCCCCATCCAGCAAACCCTGAAGAGACATAGAGCTGCATATCATCAATATGATATTCCCCGTATACGTATGCTCCCAGCAATCGTGCTATAAAACCTGCTGGAGCCACTTGCATAGCATGGGTGTGCCCTGATAGTTGCATATCTGCCTTCTGGTGCGCTACCTCATCTGCATCAGATGGTTGATGATCTGCCACAAGAATAAAATTCTTGTTTTCATCAATATCAGAAAAGAGTTCTTCTGCAGATGTTCGCTTCTCCATTCGACTTCTGTCTTCACGTCCTACGAGAAGTACGTCTCCGCATTTTTCATATGCATCATTAAGGATGCGAATTCCATTATCTTTTATTGTTTGTTCCAATTCTTTTTCTGTAAAATCAGTAGACATCTGCATCATGCCGCGATCATGGTTGCCGTGAACATAAAATGTGCCATAAGTGGAAGATATGCTTGCCAGATGCGAAAACGCTTCGTGCATATCTTCTTTTGAGGTATTCTCATCTACAATGTCCCCGCCAAGAATAACCATATCGATCTTGTGTTTTTTCATCTCTTCCACTTTGCGTGTAAGAACATCTTTCTTTTGCACACTTCCATAGTGGATATCGCTTATAAACAAAATATTGTAAGCCTGGCTTACTTTAGAACTATGTACAGTGTATTCAGTTGCAACTACCTTGTTAATATTGGTGTACCCATACCATGTAATAGCAAGAGAAAAACATATGGGGAAAACAAGAAAACGGATGAGCTTATGCGGAGGCGACGACGTAAACGATGTGTTCGTTACTTTATAAGCAATGCGTTTGAAGAAACGAATCACTAAACGTAAGAGATCAATAAAAAAAGCGATGCATACTGTATAGAGAACAGCTACGGCATATAATCCTCGCACCCATAAAGCTGAAGCAATCACAAGAATGCTGAGAATCACAAAAAGAAAAAGAACTTTGCGAGTCTGTTTTTCTACTATAAAGAGACGTTTTAACAGGAAAGCAAGATATGCAACAAGACCAATAAGCAAAACAAGTACTACAATCCCCACAAGAATAAGAAAAATATTTCCCATGACACTCCTTATTTTTGAGCCTGTTGTGATTTCCAGAGCTCACTTTTTAACTCAGCTATTTCGTCACGATAGCGCGCTGCTAATTCGAATTGCAGATTATCTGAAGCAATGTGCATACGCTTTGATAACTCCTCAATTTCTTCGCGCAATTCTTGGGCGCCCTGTACGCGGGCACGTTCCCGCACAGATGCGCCGCCTTGGGCATGATCAGGTTCTTGCCTGTAACCACCATCAAGCAAGTGCTGCGTATCAAGATCCTCACGTGCCAGCATGTCAGTAACGTCAGCAATCTTTTTACGCAAAGGCTGCGGATCGATTCCGTGTTTCTTATTGTAGGCACATTGTTTTTCACGCCTTCTGTTCGTTTCATCAATGGCCTTTTGCATATTGTCGGTAATACGGTCGGCATACATATGTACTTCACCTGACACATGACGAGCAGCACGCCCAATTGTTTGTATAAGCGAAGTCGTTGAACGCAAAAACCCCACTTTATCAGCATCTAAAATGGACACCAAGGAAACTTCAGGTAAATCAAGACCTTCTCGTAAAAGGTTGATACCTACCAGCACATCAAACGCACCTAAACGTAATTCACGTAAAAGCTCTACACGCCGCAAGGTATCAACATCTGAATGCATATATTCCACTTTGATGGAACGCTCAGCTAAATATCCAGTAAGTTCTTCGGCCATTTTCTTTGTTAAGGTAGTGACGAGCACGCGTTCTTTCTTTTCTACACGCACTCGTATTTGTTCAAGCAAATCATCAATTTGCCCCTCTGATGGCTTAACAGTAATGAGTGGATCAACAAGGCCTGTTGGGCGAATGATTTGTTCCACTACCCCATCAGAAAGTTCCAATTCATATTCTGCAGGGGTAGCAGAAAGATATACCGTTTGGCCAATACGTTCAAGGAACTCATCAAATTTAAGCGGGCGATTATCCATCGCAGAAGGAAGTCGAAATCCATAATCGACCAAGGTGCGCTTTCTACTCATGTCGCCTTCATACATTGCCCCTACTTGAGGAACAGTGACATGCGATTCATCAATAATCAATAAAAAATCTTCTGGGAAGTAATCAAGCAAGGTATGAGGAGGTGTACCGGCCCCGCGGCCGTCGATATGACGCGAATAGTTTTCAATACCGCTGCATGTGCCAATATTACGCATCATTTCAAGGTCGTAACTGGTACGCATTTCTAACCGTTGAGCCTCAAGCAACTTATTTTGCTTTTTTAATACTTTTAATCTTTCTTCTAATTCTTCTTCAATAGAGGCAATTGCCTTTGACATACGCTCTGGGCCAGCAACATAATGTGAAGCAGGAAAAATATAAGCCATATCAACTTCACGAATCACATTACCCGTAAGCGGGTGCAATAGCATGATCGTATCAATCTCGTCACCAAAAAATTCGATTCGTAAAGCCAGTTCTTCATATACCGGAATAATTTCTAAGGTGTCGCCACGCACACGAAACGTTCCGCGCGAAAAATCAATATCGTTTCGCACATACTGCATAGAGATGAACATACGAATAAGTTCATCTCGCTCAATTGTATCTCCTGCATTGATACGAACCATGCGATCAACATATTCTTGAGGCGTACCCAAACCATAAATACATGACACAGAAGCAACGACAACAGTGTCTCTGCGTGTCAATAGTGAATTAGTGGCACTATGGCGCAAACGTTCTACCTCGTCATTAATAGAGGAATCCTTTTCAATGAATGTATCGGATTGTGGAACATAAGCTTCAGGCTGGTAATAATCGTAATAAGAAACAAAATATTCCACTGCATTATCAGGCATGAGTTCTCGAAATTCAGCCGCCATCTGTGCGGCCAATGTTTTGTTTGGCTCTAAAATAAGAGTTGGGCGTTGCACCTGTTCAATGAGCCATGCCGTTGTTGCAGATTTACCCGTGCCTGTAGCACCAAGAAGAACGATATCTTTTTCACCATCATTGATACGTTTGGTCAGTTCTTTGATGGCATGAGGCTGATCTCCAGAGGGAACATAATCAGTTTTCACAACAAAAGGTTGTTCTACCCTCTCAAGATCACTCACAGGTCGCATATCCTCTAGTCTATACACCTCTATGCTTATTTCTTCACTAAATGTAAGAAATCAGCACATTTACCGTGTTATTTCTCTTACCGCTGATTTACTTACGTATTGTTATGGTGAATATTATGCAAAAATAGACATGATCAATATAAAGGAGAGGCATGTCATCAAACGAAAAACAAAAGTCAACCACAAAAGATAACGAAAAGCGTTCATGGAATGTGGAAAATTCGCGTTCATTTACCGACAATAAAGACGAAAAGAAAAACAAGAAATTCTGGAAGTTTTTTGTACCCACATTCATCATTGTTATTATTGTTTCATTTTTTGGAACAAAAATGTGGATGGATCACGCCGATCCTGTTATTGAAGATTTACCCTATGATGTCTTTTACGAGCAAGTACAAGCTGGGAATATCAAAGAGCTTTCCCCTAAATCTGACACCATCGAAGGTGAATTAAAAGAGAAAAAAGACTATGAAGGCATAACTTATTCAAAGTTCATTACCGAACGCCCTTCATGGATGGATGATGATCTCGATAAGCTTGTAACAGATAACAAAGTAAAAATTACGGCTAAATCACCAACTGAGCCTAATTATCTCTACGCTTTCATTACATCAGTCTTCCCTATTATTTTGTTCATAGCCATCTTTATTTGGTTCTTTAGCCGAAAAGGCGGATTATTTGGTTTTAGTGAACATAAAGCCTTTAATCCTGAAAACGGCAAGGTCACCTTTGAAGATGTTGCCGGCATTGACGAAGTAGAAGAACAACTTCGAGAAATCGTCGATATGATCAAAAACCCTGAAACATACACGCGTTTAGGGGCACGCACCCCTAAGGGACTTCTCTTAGAAGGCGCGCCAGGAACCGGAAAGACACTATTAGCGCGCGCAACAGCCGGAGAAGCCGATATTCCTTTCTTCACAGTTTCAGCTGCATCTATTGGCGGTGTTATTGCCGGTAAAGGCGTCAATGACATCAAAAGCCTTTTCGAGGCCGCTCGCAAAGAAGCTCCTTCCTTGATCTTCATTGACGAAATTGATGCTATTGGTCGCTCGCGCGCACATGCCACATCTATCGCCTCGAATGACGACCGCGAGCAAACTCTCAACCAAATCCTCACAGAAATGGACGGTTTTGACAGTCACGAACAAGTTGTCGTTATTGCAGCAACCAACTTGGCAGATGTTCTTGACCCTGCACTTACACGCGCTGGACGTTTTGATCGCACCATCACGGTTCACGCTCCCGATCAAAAGGGTCGAGAAGCTATTTTCAACGTGCACCTCAAAGATCACCCTCTAGCTGACGATGTCAATGTGACTGCTTTGGCTAAATCAACACCTGGACTTACTGGTGCCGACATTGAAAATCTTGTCAATGAAGCATCTTTAGAAGCTGCACGTAAAAAGCAAGAAAACATTACAATGGCTGATTTCAGTAATGCGCTTGAAATGGTTCATTTGGGCGTTGAGCGCAAGGTTGTGATGAGCCAAGAAGACCGCGAACGCACAGCATGGCATGAAGGTGGACACGCACTTCTCGGCATGATTCAACCTGGTGCAGATCCAGTTCGCAAGATTTCCATCATTCCACGAGGCCAA
>JAGBKC010000081.1 GCA_017934115.1 Actinomycetaceae bacterium
GCAGATCTGCAAAAGGTATAAGCGTCCGCGCAGCCAAATCAGCCACAGTTACTAAAAGAGCACCGCCTAGCATCGATGCTGGCAGCATATATCTATTGAGAGGCCCCATAACAAGACGTAACACATGAGGAACAATCAAACCAACAAAGGCAATGATTCCCGCATATGACACTGCAGCAGCAGTCAATAAAGAGCTTAAGATAATCGCAACAAATCGAAAAAACTGCACATTGACACCCACATGACTTGCACTGCGATCACCTAAGGCAAGAATATCGAGTTGACGCGCTATAGCAACTGCACACACAAGAGCAATTACCACAACAACTGCCACGACACCTACATGTTGCCATGATGCCCCACTTAAAGAACCCATCTGCCAAAAGACAATTTGATCTCGCGCAGTTGTAGGAGCAATATATGTGGCTATGGATGTGAGAGCTGTACACACCGCTTGCACAGCAATACCCGTTAATACCAAGGTTAAGCCGTTTGCCTTACCTTTCGACATCGACAGTAGGTACACCACAATCGCTGCACATAACCCCGAAGCAAAAGCCATGAGTGGAACACCGAAACCTGCGAGCGCCATAGGAGCAAAGACAATCATCAACGATGCTCCCACTGACGCACCAGCCGAAACGCCAATAATACTGGGTTCGGCAAGAGGATTAGAAAAAATCGCTTGCATGAGAGTTCCTGCAACTGCCAAGGCTGCACCCACAAGAAGGCCAAGAGCAATACGCGGAAAACGAATACTCCATAACACGTTAAACGCCATATCATCATCCATGGTCGTATCACCAGAAAAATAGGAGACAAAACTCTTGACAACATCAACCACAGCTATGTGGTACTGCCCCAGCACTGCCGATAAAATAGCAGAAATCAATAACAATACAATAAGAATACTAAAAGTAAGAAGCCGAGCATACGATCTTTTCACTCTTATTCCTTTACACCATAAAGAGCTTTAGCGATGTTATACAAAATATCTGCAGTTTGAGGACCAAAAGATAAAGCAATTCCATCTGGTATGGAAATGATTCTCTCATTTTTTCCTGCTTTTGTTTGCGAAACACCAGAGCGCGCAAGAAAACCAGCTTTTCCGCCAGTTGATTCTAAACCATTTTTCATCACAAAAAATACATCAGGATTCATTGCAACCAGTGATTCTGAATTTGCTGGTGTTGTTCCGTTAATGCCTTTTTCCCCGGCGATGTCATTTCCCTTCAGTAAAGAAATCAGATTGCCAGCACCATCATCTTTGCCCAAAATAAAGAAAATTCCCGCTGTTCCACGTACATACAAGAAGGAAATATCCAACGGTTTTTCTGGAGCCCATTGGTCGATAGTTTTTTGAACATCTGCGATATCTTTTACAATCTTTTCATTAAGAGCCTTACCAGCATCTGGCACACCAAGAGCTCCAGCAATCATGCTGGTCACTTCGGTTACCTGCTCAGCTGAATGCTGAGAAGAAACATAAACAACTTTCACACCTGAATTCTTTACTTGATCAAGCACTTCAACAGGACCTACAGAACCATCGGTAAAAATAAGATCAGGTTTCAAAGATAATATCGATTCAGCATTAAGCTGGTGACCATTTTCCGTCACAACAGGAAGTTTTTCTAATATTTTTTCTGTCGATGATACGGTGCGCCCCACAAGATAATCAGCAAAGCCTAATGCAATAACAGTGCGCGAAAGAGTTCCCGACACATCCAAAGCCATCACACGTTTTGTTGAATCAATATGTACCCTATTTTTTTTTGCATCTTCAATATCGACGGGAAGTTGCTGAACAAACTCACCTTCCACAACTGAAGGATCAGGCAGGTCGTCAACTTCAGAAATGCCTGTCATTGTTCGAGGGTCTGGGAGATCCGCAGAGGTAAGCACACTAGCGAAGCGATTATTTTCTGAAGATTTTTCTTGAACTGATACACTAGGAACGCTCGACGGCGATACTGATTCACTCACAGTGTTTTCACTCGATGTATGTGTACATGCAGACAATGACATAAAAGACACAAGCACAACAAGACCCACACGCATAATTTTTTTCATATTTGTTTCCATTCCTTCAAAAAAGAATAAAAAGAGAACCTCCTCAATATAAAGGAAGTTCTCTTTCAAATTTTTTAATTACGCATTAAAGCTGCCCGCCTACGCAACGCAGCAATGCCAACAAAAAGCACTAATAAAGATGTACCAATTGCGCCCAAAACCGGCCACCCTGTAGAAGCAAGAGAACCCAATCCAGTAGAATCACTACATGTCACATCTTGTGTTAACGCATACGAACCATTAAAGGTATCAAGCTTCTCGCCTACATTATAAAAACCAGCAAACGCTTTTGCACCATCAGATGTGAGAGTGACCGATGAAGCACTAAGATCCAAGGTATTTCCTGCAACAGCATTCTTTGCTAAAGCAACTGTTGCAAAACGAACATTCGATGCATTAATGGCTTGCTTACCTGTTGCATCATTCGACTTAACACTGATATACAAGGTAGCAGTATTTCCACTGATCACAAGGCGAGGAGATGACATCGTCATATCAAGAACTCCGCCATGACCAGTAAAATGCACACTTCCCGAATAGTTGATAGTTCCGCTCTTTGTTGCCGTATTGTAATTACCACTAGTGACAGGGAAAGAAATCGTTCCGTTCTTCCATGCACTGCCAGAAATAGACCCATTAGCGATCGAAGAGCGAATGTAGGTCGTAAATGAGGAACGAATTCCCCAAGCTAAAGAACCACTAACAACTTTCTTACTGTTCACATCAATAACGCAGCCATCTCCACTACTTGTAGTCAACACATTACTCTTAGGCGTTGATACACTCGTACTTGCTTGTGCTTGTGCTCCAGTCGAAGACTGTGAAGAATTTTCACGTGCCACTTCACAGTCTTGAGAAACAGTAACTGTCACAGGATCTAGTTCAGTTCCTTCTTTATAGTTACCGCCCAGCACTTGAGAACCTTGAGCACTAATGGCAGCATCTGCGCTTAACCGCTTCTTATCTGCACTCACTCGCACATTCGACAAAATGGCAAAAGGAATATTATCATAACTGGTAAATTCACCTGTACTCATTTGTTTTGAGCGTGTATTGAGGTAAAGATAATAATTTTCCCCTTCTTTAGCGATGCGCGGATGTGTAAGCGTCACATCGAGAACACCACCATGACCTGTATAATGCACTGAACCTTGGAAAGACAGAGGAAGTTCCTCCACAGATGTAACAACAGAATCTGATGATGGCCATGCGTACGTCGAGCTTAGTCCAGAAGAAAATTCAGCATTCCCCCCTGCTACACCATTGATATAGTTGCGCCAGCTTTCTTTGACCGACCACTGTAAACTTGCACATTGCGTTTGTTTGTTATTGTTATCAGTATTTGTCTGCTCTTCATTATGAGTCTCATTTAATGCAAAAACAAAAGTACCATCAATGGGAAGTGCCGGTTTTTTCACATCTCCTTTGGCACCAGAGTTATAGAAGTATGCATTCATAGACGCATCAAGTGCATCAATAAATTCTGCAGGGAAAGCACCTTGAGCTGTGCCAGTGTCACCTGTTCGAGAATTAACGTAATCATACGTTTGCTCAGCATACGATGGTATACCATTAAAAGAGTATGCATTACCACCTTTTGAAGTAACACTTAAAGCCCCTGGAGCAAAAGATGCAACGGTAACTCGCTTAAATTCAGATGACTCACCTTGAGCATTAATCGTTGCAACATCGTAGACAAGGCTCCCCGATCCATCTGCACTGATCGTCAACTCAGGATTACCTAAAACAAAACGCATGCTCTTCATAAGACCACTGCCATATGGAGAATTTTTATAGGGATATAAGCTATATCCACCTGACCAGACAATGTGAGTTTCATTAGTTTCAGGATCATATGTTCCTTTACCATCAGTAAAATGAACACCTTGAGAATATGTCGCAGATTCACAATCTGCTTCACCAGCCCACTCGAGTGCATATGTCGATATCCCCCAGTTCAATGTACCGTCAGAAGCATTACCTTGATTACCACGTGCCTTAGGAATACTTTGAGCATCTGGTCCGCTCCATTCAATGCACACAGGATCTTCATCAGCAGAAGGAGAAGGATCTGGTGTTGACGAAGATGATGGCGACGAGGCAGATGGTGACGGCAACGATGTATCACTTTCACTTGGCGATGAAGATGGAGAATCAGATGCACTTGCACTTGGAGTAACGCAATTTGCTTCAGTTTTAGTAGTAATATGAACTGTAGGAACGGCAGTTGAGTCACCTTCAGTGTAGCCAAAAATTTGTGCTGCCCCTTGAGAAAAAACGGCATTTTCAAAAGTTATTGTAATATTGTCACCATCTTTTGTTTCTTTCATGCCGTCAAGAGACGAAAGAGTAACACGACCTAAATCTTCAAGATTCACACCACTTCGCGATGCACCTTCAGCTTCAACAGTGAGATTCCATGAATCTCCGGCTTTTTCAATACGAGGATTCTTCACTGCAATACTGAGAACACCACCATGTGCACTCCAGTGAACAGAACCTGCCCCTATAAAGCCATCAAAAGAATTATATTCAGTTGACTCTTGAGATGATGACGGCCATATATATGGAACTACCGCCTGCGATGAAGAAGAATCACGTTCAACTCCGTCGCTAAGTGTTTCCGTTGCGCCGGCCATAGGACTTGCCATATATGAACGCCAACTATCATGAACAGTCCATGACATTGACATATCAACAATCGTTGTTTTTTCTTCACACACCGGATCAGGATCTGCATGTGCAGGAAGAGAAATAAGCGACGAAACAATAACCGACAGACTTGTCATTAAAACCCATGCACTAAATGAACGCATACGTTTCATGATTCCTCTTTCTCATATTGAATAGAAACATAGAAAAGGTTAGCAAAACCTAATTTTTTTGTCTAGACTATTTTTTAACCCAAAAAACAATAACCAGCGCAAATAAAATCTTTGAGACAGTTGTCATAAAAAATATTTTCTTTTTGGTACCCATTTTTCTCACATCAGCACCTATAGAATAAGAAGCATGAAAATTTTGCACACATCCGATTGGCATCTTGGACGCTCACTTCATGGAGCAGACCTTACACCCGCCTTTCACCAATGGTGCACATGGGTCGATAAATACACGCAAGAAAATAATATCGACGCACTTCTTATTTGCGGCGATGTCTATGACAGAAGCGTTCCTCCCACACATATCGTTGAACTTTTTCATAACACTCTCAAAAAACTACTTCAACACACTACAGTCATCATTACATCAGGCAATCACGACAGCCCTGTACGCCTTGGTTTTGGCGCTGATTTCTACACAGATTCCCTTCACATCTACACAGATTCGCGCCAGTCTTCTACTCCTGTCACCATTAGCGATAAGGCTGGAAACACAACTTTCATCTATCCACTTCCCTACCTTGATCCAGATGTTGAACGCAGACGTTTAGCTCCACTCCATGAAGATACAGGCAAACCAGAACTTCTCGAACGTTCTCATGAGGCTGTTATGCAAGCAGCACTGGCTAATATCCTTCACGACATTCACACAAAAGAAAAAAATTCTCATAGCAAAAAACATCATTACATTGTTATGGCTCATGCTTTCATTACTGGTGGTGAGGCAAGTAATTCAGAAAACAATATCCACATTGGCGGCGTTGATAATATACCATCAGGTTTATTTCGCATGGGAGAAGAAAATAATGGTCCGCTCGATTATGTTGCGCTTGGACATCTGCATAGCCCGCAAAAAGTCGGAACAAAAAACGACCCATTGATGTTCTATAGCGGCTCACCAATCCCTTTTTCCTTTAGCGAAGAAAAACGTACAAAAAGTTGTGTTCTTCTTTCCTTTGATACTGATGGACAACTTGATACACAAATAATTCCCGTTCCACTATGGCGCCCTTTAGCAACTCTAGAGGACACACTCGAAAACCTTCTCAGCGACGCGTATCTCGATCACAGAGAAAGTTTTACACGTATCATCGTCACCAACCAAAAACGCCCCGACCGCATGCATGAGCAACTACGCGCTTACTACCCTCATGTACTCGAAATTAGTTTTCGTCCTCCACACACCGGCTCACGTGATACCATTCACCGCACAATACGAAACAGAGATCCACGTGAACTCTTGTACTCATTCGTTCAAGAAGCAAGTGGCGATATCACCCCAGAAGAACAAAAAATCATGAATGATACATGGGAAGAAGCAAATCAACTTTTAGGTGAAGAAAAGTAAGGAACACCCATGCGTCTACACCACCTCACACTTCAAGCAATAGGCCCTTTTCCGACACGACATTCTCTTGATTTTACTACCATCACCAGTAACGGCATTTTTCTTCTTGACGGACCCACAGGAAGCGGAAAAAGCACCATCATTAACGCAATCATTTTTGCTCTTTACGGTGAAGGCGCGCAAGGGAAATCAAAAGAACGCATACGCTCTACCCACGCATCAGAAAAAACACTTTCGTATGTGGACCTTGTCTTCAGTGTTGAAAGTGGAACATATTATATTCACCGCGAACCGGCATATGAAAAAACAACCAGCACGAACACAACACGTACGATCCATGCAAAAGCACAGCTTATCAAACTCCATGAAGGCGCTTTAGAAGAATCAAACTTTGATGATGGCACTGTTCTAGCCACAAGAGCTTCAGATGTAGGAATACTCATCAAAGACATCATTGGCCTTGATCGCACACAATTTATGCAGACAATGATTCTTCCTCAAGGAGAGTTTGCACGCTTTCTTGTCAGTAAAAATGATGAAAAAGAAAAACTATTAACAAAAATATTTCACACCTCTGTTTTTTCACACGTTACCGATCTTCTCGATAAAAAAAAGAAGGAATGGGAAGAACAAGAACGCACAGCACGCGAATCTTTCACCCATGCACTTCATTCTTTTGGCCATACGCTCCCTGATTCTATTGCAGAAGAAGATATCTATATCGATATAGATGACACTTTTTCTCTATCATCTGAAGCAGAAAACATACTTGAACATATTGATAATATTTGCCATAACCTCATTGACAATGCACAAGAGCTTCATGAGCAAAAAGAAAAGTGTGAAAAAGAACTTTCGGATGCAAGACAAAAACTCGATAAAGAAAAGACATTCGAAGAAAACATACTCAAAAAACATCAACTCACACGCGAATTAGAAGACCTCCACAACCAAGAAGAAAGTATTCACGACAAAGAAAAGCTATGCGATCAACATCGTCAAGCCGATAAGCTCATCCCACTCATAAAGCTCCATGACGCATCTATGAGTGAATTAACAACAGTGCAACATGTATGTAACGAAAAAAATATTGACATCTCTACCTCACTGGATGAGATCGATAAGAAAAAAGAAGCAGCTACCCAAGACATCTACCATAAAGAGCAAACACTCAAGATCTATCAACGTGTATGTCTCAATCAAGAAAAGATTAAAAATCTTCATCACTCTATAGCCGACCTTAAAAAGAAAAAAGAATTTACTGTACAGCAAGCAGAAACACTGCATCTTGCTATAAAGCACAAACAGCAAAAGACAGAAGAACTCCAACACATTGCATCTCAATTACCCCATAAAGAAGAAAACTTGCGAACGCAAGAAGAACACCTACACACTTTCGAAAGAATCGATGAACTCACAGCAACGCTCGACAATCTCATAAGCAAAGAAAAAAATACTTTAGAGACATATAACAAAAATAAACGCCACGCACAAAAATTAACACAGCAATGGTACCTTCAAGCTGCAGCAGCGCTTGCTAAGGATTTAGAAGAAGAAAGCCCTTGCCCTGTTTGCGGCTCATGCACACATCCTAACAAGGCAATGGTCAATGATAATAACATCATCACTGAAGAAGATGTCAACACAGCCCGCGCAGCAGAAGAAGAAAGCAGAGCAGTGTGGAACAACGCGCACACTCTTATGGAATCTACGCGCACACTTCATGATGAACTATCGACATCTGTTGCCACTTTATCTGCAGAAGAACTACGCGCCAATATTGCTCAACTCAAACACGACATCGCCGCATGCAACAATGCACAAACAGAGTACACACAGATCAATGAAGAACTCAATAAAAATCAGAAAGATCATGCACTTCTTCTGGAAACCATCAATGAACTTTCCTCACTCATAGCATCCAAAGAAGGCGAAGTAGAAACATTAAAAACGCTCATAGACTCAGAAGAAAAAGAAGTTCTTCGCGTATTTTCTTCTCTTGATTCCATTGACGATACACTTAAGACACTTCGCCATACATTAGATGAATTAACCGAACAAAAAGAGATTATTGAGAACTATCATCGATTAGAAAAAATCACGACCGAACAAGTAGAGGCACTCGAAAAAGAAATTAATGACAGCATTTTTACATCAGTTCATGACGCATGTGATGCTCATATGGAAGCAGAAACATACCAAGCGACACTCAAAGATATAGAAGACTTCCACCAGCGTTTACATGCAATTACGAAAGCATTAGACGAGGAAAATCTGCGCGTCATACCTACTGATGCTCATAGTAACGTTAAAGACTGGGAAGAGAAAGTCAACAGACTGGAGAGTGATTACACCTCATATATCGAACGTTTATCTTCTTTGAACACCAATAATGAACTGTTGCAACAACTTCAAAAAGATATACATGAACATGCCGATTCGTGGAAAAAAATAGAAAAATCAGCTGCACCCTACAAACGTCTCGCTGACTATGCCAAGGGCTCCTCTAGCTCCCTTACCCGCATTCCATTAGCAGCTTATGCACTTAAAACACGTTTTGAACTCATGACTACCCTTGCCAATGAGAGGCTAGAAAAAATTACGCAAGGACGATATGAGCTTGTTCGATCTGACAATGCAGAGAGCGGGCAACGCAAAGCAGGGCTCGGATTAAAAGTCATTGATAATTGGGGAAGCCCTCACGGACCTGTCGAACGAAGCACTTCATCGCTATCAGGTGGAGAAACTTTCTTTGTTTCTCTTTCGCTTGCTCTTGCATTAGCAGATGTGGTTCAAAGCGAAAATGGCGGAATAAGCATGGAAACTCTTATTATCGATGAGGGGTTTGGCACTCTCGACGAAAACACTCTTGCAAATGTCATGAATGTTTTACACACTCTTCACGAAGACGGGCGCTGTGTAGGCATTATTTCTCATATTGATGAACTAAAAAACATTATCACTGAAGGTATCGATGTCATTCCCAATGGCGATGGAACATCACGTATCCATGTTAAAGGAACGTAAAGTTGATCTTTTACGAGAATGCTTGACGTAAATCATCAAGCTCGGAAATATCGAACCACAAAAGAGGGTATTCAAGGAGTTTTTCTAAGGCTTTATCTGATGTGCCTTCATCACTAGCGTGCAAAAACGCAGTTATATAGTCACTGATGTCACTCCCATCAAGATGAAGAGAGACTACCTGGGACCACTTCACATCATCAACAAGGTTGATACATCCCAGAATATTCTCGTCTTCTTTGATATGCGCAGCATCAATATCAGCCGCTGCCACTATGCGCACACATACATCTTCTTCGCAAGCATTTTCTCGATACAACTCTTTTACCATATAAGCAGATTGCGCAGACGCGTGAGTCATAGCAATATGCTCCCAATATTCCATGTGTTCTTTTTCAGGTACTCCCTGTGGAAGATACGTTTCTTGAATGCTTTTCGTTACAGAAAAAGCGACTTTACGTGCAATAACATCTCCAAAAAGATCACGATATGTCAATGGAATATAAATGCGCATACGTGCCATGCTACACCACTTTATATAAAACTACGTAAGCACCCAATTACTACATAGCAAAAAATAAGAAATTATGCGGTGTATATACACACACCATAAACCTGTTGATAAAAGTCCTCCTTTTGGTGGAAACGGTACATATACCGTTTGATGTTATGCTGCTCGCCACTAAAAATACATGTGTATTACCACTCAATGAGGAGAAAATAATGAAACAATCTACCATTACACCTAGACAAAAAACGAGACGCATTTCTACACACCCCCTTAATACATCATCATCAATACGACCAATATCGCCTCCTCTAGGTACGCACCCGCGCAGTATCTCAGCAAAATCTCTCTCACAGAATCGTCTTCCTCGACTATCTGCCTGTTCACTGAGCGATAAACATCAAGAAAAGGCAACAGACCTCGCAACTATCGAACAATGTACACACACCCACCCACATCACGTATGCAAACATAAACCTCAAACAACGCAACACCCGCGCACATGGGATCGACTTTCCTTACACGCAAGACAAAAAGAGGCACGTACTTTTAATGAAGAATCCGATGATTTCACTGAACCTTTACCACACAACGCACCACATCCTCGTATCCTCACACAAAAAATCATCACTACCACTTTTGA
>JAGBKC010000012.1 GCA_017934115.1 Actinomycetaceae bacterium
ATAAACAAGAAATTATTTACCTTTCTTCTTTTTCATCTTCTTTTTTTTCGAACTTTCAGGGCGTAGTCCATCTTTTTTACCTTTATATTGATCAACAAGAGCAGATGTAATATCTGGAACATACTTATTCGTATCAACATCAGGTCGCTTATATGTACGCGCCTTAGGACGCTGAGGAAGAGAATTGACTCCACCAACATTGATATCTTCATAAGGCAAAGTAGAAAGAAGATGAGAAATCATATTCAAACGCGCTGCTTTCTTGGTATCTGCAGCAACAACATACCACGGCGCCCATTGAGTATCTGTCTCAGCCATCATTTCATCTTTAGCGCGCGAGTAATCTTCCCATCGCGTAATAGATTCCAAATCCATAGGTGAAAGTTTCCACTGACGCAAAGGATCTTTCAAGCGCGATTCAAAACGAGCATATTGCTCATCATCTGAAACAGAAAACCAGTATTTACGTAAAAGAATGCCGTCATCAACAAGCATTTTTTCAAAAGTCGGACATTGATGCATGAAACGAGCAATTTCTTCTTCAGTAGAAAAACCCATTACTTTCTCAACGCCTGCACGATTATACCATGAACGATCAAAAAGAACGATTTCCCCCGCTGTTGGCAGATGTTGTACATAACGCTGAAAATACCATTGCCCTTTTTCTCGCTCTGTTGGCGCAGGAAGAGCAGCAATGCGAGCCACTCGTGGAGAAAGATACTGCGTAATTCTCTTGATAACTCCACCTTTACCCGCAGCATCACGACCTTCAAAAATAACGACAACGCGTGCACCAGTTGTTTTGACCCAACGCTGCAATTTAGCGAGTTCCACCTGCAAACGATAGAGCTCCGCTTCATAAAGTTTATTTGGAATTTTCACTTTAGGTATAACAATATCTTCTGCATACGATGCCATCATGCCTCCCATACCATAGTTCACATTATTCTAGTAGCGACCTCAACAAAACCACACATGACACACATCAACAGAAAACACGTAATAGCATAAAAATCAATAGCGACTATACGCATGCGATTTTAGGCAAATTCTTGATCGCGCTTCATCAATTCAATAACAGGCTTCCTTGTAGTTGGCACAATAAAAATTTTCAATATCACCATATAAAACACAAAAATAGCTACACCAAAAACACACATATCAACTATCGGAAGAAACCAACCATCAAGAAAAACAAAAGCGCCGACACCTAGCAAAACCACAGGAACAACCGAAGAGAATAAAAGAATACGTAAAATATGACATGAATACAATGATGCTATCGTTTTCCGTTCATACCCATAATGAGCAAGTAACCCAATATCTCGCCTTGACAAGCGAATATATGCGCGGGCATTTACTATAACACCTACCGTTCCAGCCACAATAAGAACAACCAAGACAGCAATACTGCCAATGATGATCATATTTATTTGCGATATGCCATCATCGAAAGCATCCAAGGCATATCGCACACCATAACTGCGCCCTTGCAATGCGTTCCCAACTTTCTCAACATCTTCTAAGTTCTCAACATACACATAAACTGCGTTGATAGGATCAATAGGGAGATTTTTTTCATTTGAACGTTGGGCGTATTCATCAAATGAGATTCCAAAAGCACCCTTCAGTACTTCATCAAATACCGGCTGACTAATACGAATAATAGAACTACTTGGCGCGCGAGAAACAAAAAAGTCTATCGGCGCATCACTTTCAAAAGCGTCAACTTCAACACTCACAGCACGCGAATCATTCGAAGAAAAACCTCCTTCTTCAACACTTACAACAGGAACATCTAACACAACGTTCCCCTGCCTCACAGTTGACAGACCTCGATATGCGTTTTCTAACGACAAACCAGCAAGTTTGTCAATATCATCACCAGTGAAAGCTTCAATAAAAAAGTTCGAATCTTCATCATCATGAGCAGGCATACCAAAAGGAAAAGCCCAAGAAAAAGAAACACCAACATAACCCATTGTCTGTTCACGCACGATCGAAAGAATTTTTTCACCATCCTGAAACGTAAGACCTTCACGCTCGTTATTTCTTTGAAGACTCTCAACTTCAATAAAATGCATCGTTTTATTATTCTGAAATTGCTTATCAAGTTTCTGGTTTTGCACTTGAACAAACACAACAACGACACTCACCAGCACAAGCATCAAGAAAAAAATCAGACCTAAAAATCGAGTGTATTTAGATGCACGAGTAACAACCAAACGAAGCATATTAACTTTCTTCATGTCACTACTTTCTTCACACAGTTTCCTCGCGCAGCACACCATCACCAAGCTGTAAAACATGACTTTGCGAAAAAACTTCTTTCACAAGCAAATCATGCGTCACAACAATAAGTGTTTTACCTGCACACATTGTTTTCAAAAGTTTCAAAATCTCATGCGCTCTTTGCACATCAACACCAGTGGTCGGTTCATCACATAACACAATATCTGGATCTTCTATCAACACACAGGCCAAACGAACACGCTGACGCTCACCACCAGATAAAAACTCTACAAGAACATCACCTTTATCTCCCAAACCAACATCACCAAGCAGTATGCGCGCACGCCGTTTCACATCGTCAATATTTTTTACACCATGCCCACCACCAGCAATCACAACATTATCAAGAGCAGACAAACGAGAAAATAAAACATCATCTTGCAGCAGATACCCCACAGTACCGCGCACATCAACAACACCTGATTGAGGTCGCAAATAACCTGCAATCATATTCAACAACGACGTTTTACCAACACCAGAAGGACCATACACCACATACACATCACCAGAAACAAAAGGCATATTCGCACGATCTATAATAACTTTTCCACCCATGGTCAAAGAAACATCCAAAAACCGCACATTCCCATTACCATCTACTTTTTCTTCACCAACTACACTCATCACTAATACTCCTTAACCACACCATCACAATAAATAATCAATTTATCATTTTTCATACGATAAGTCAGAAAATCTGGTAGCGTTGCAAGCACAGCACCAGAAACAATATCATAAATTCTCAATGTACCATTATTTGTAAGACTTAAAAATAATCCTCTAGACTCTATGATCCAGCAGTCCTCAGATGTAAGGCATGGAAAATTATGCTCTCCATACTTTACTATTTCCTCTTTTTCTTCCAAAAGAAGTGCTCCATTATACGAAAGCAAAATATCACTATATAAGTTTGTACGTACAATGTGTGGATGAAGATCATTTCCTCTAATATTTATCCTATATAAATCAAGCTGATTATCGGCATTGAGCGTATCAACAACGACATAATACAAAAATCCGTCAAAAAAAACACCAGTCAAAATATTGTGATTTTCTATTTTTGTATTTTTTAATTCTCTCCATGTACTACCGTCATACTGAACGATAACATTTTCATCCATTAATCCCGTTTTTTTATATTCACTTACATCTGAAGTTTTCCCGTTAACAAAAAAATACTGATCTTCTTGAACATCATACGCAAGAGGTAAAAGATCTTCATTATCAGGCATTTTTTTTATTTCTTTCACTTCCTTTTCAGTAATATCAAAAACAGCAAATCCTAATTCCTCGGCATCTCCTGCAGTATACAAGGAAGAATCTCCACCGAAAGAATAATAAGAATACTGATCCTTACGCACAGAAAAATAAGTATCTCTTTTCTGTTGCATATCATAAGTGATAAGTTCATGATGTTTCACAAGATATATTTCATTATTTTTTAATGTAGGTATGCGTACCTGTACATTTTTTTGAGAAGATTGAGTACTACATCCACTTAATCCCAACAAAATAATACACAAAAAAGAAATCAATATTTTTTTCATAGCACGCACACCTACAACATCACTCTGCAGAATAAATATAATATGTTTTTGCATTACCTTTTAATTTAACCGACGCTTTATTTGTAATTGTGATCGTATTAGTACGATAATCTTTGCGTGGCGTAACTACACAATTTGAACGATAACTAGCTTCTTTTTGACCTTTTGTATTAACCCAATAAGCACTCTGTTTAACTGTCTGCCATGACGAGGAATACGAAGCACTAATACTCTTCCTACTAGCCGTTACACTCAATGACGCTGACGAACGCATACTGGCACTACATGTCCAATCGGTTCTTATGCGTTCGACCTTGCCAGTACCAACATATTTTGCAGAAACTTGATAATCCCACTTGACCGCATTACCAGGCCACTGCCAAAAACCACGCCACGTATTCGAATACAATTTACCACCTGGAACATTTAAAGAGCTCGAATCAGCAGCATGCGCAGGCATAGGCGCAAAAATGAGAACGAGAGCTAAAAAAGGAACTAATAGAATATGAATTTTTTTATGGGGCATGATACTCCTTATATCGTTTTACTTTGCCCCCCCCCCATCCACAAATGAAGATGAGAGGACTCAATAGAGATTACCAAAACTATACAAAGAAGTCAATAAAAAATTTATGTCAAAAAATCTAGTACCATGACTCAAAAAACATAATAAAAGAGGCCTTCACAAGAAGACCCCTATTTCAACATAAGCTTTAATCTTCTACGATTGCAAGAATGTCATTTTCAGAAAGGATGATGTATTCATCAACACCATACTTCACATCAGTTCCGCCATAGCGTGCAAAAATAACTTTGTCGCCAACTTTCAAAGGAGACTGATGTCCTTCTTCAGCAAAAACAGGCCCCAATGCAACAACTTCACCTTCAAGCTTCTTTTCTGTCGCCGTATCAGGAAGAACAAGACCTGATGCAGTTGTCGTATCAGCTGCAATTTGCTTAACTACCACACGATCTTGAAGTGGCTTAATGGAAACACTCACCGTGATTCCCCTTTCTTTATCACTACTAATTGTCGATATCTCGTCGTCGCGGTTACAAGATACTAATGCAGTTTTCTGCAGACACACATAACCTACAAGAAAACTAAAGAGCGGTCAAGGCAAACGCAATCTTAGCGCTATTTTATAGCGATAAGCATAACTCACAAGGACGCAGAAAAAGGATTAGGAAAAATAGATAGTTGTTTACCCACGGAATCTAATCGTGGCGGAATACCTGCAATTTCAAGCTTTCTACGCGTAATTCGCACAGTATAGACAAGATCAGCAGACTTCGGATCATCAACGCTCATATACGCAAGGCACGAAAGAGCACGGTAATAATCTCGAGCAGCAAGAAAAACACCACGAGAAAGTGTCTCTTGCGCCCATGTGCGAACAACAGATTCATCAGTCATAAAACTAAGCTCATCCACATGAACAACATCAGCATCAACCCAGCTACCTAAGCCCTCCATATCAAATACCAGCAAAGGATCATGACTGCGAGCAAGATCTACAAAAGCCAATATCGCAACACATACGTACGTGACAACCAATACCCAAGCAATAATGCGCAAAATTAGCACGTCATATCCACCAAAAAGATAGAAGAAAAAAAATATGCTAATTGTCACCATAAGAAGGCTAAAAAAAACACGAACGACCAATGGTAAATCAACATACCATTTTACCGGAAGTAAAACACCAACACCTACTGCATAAATTCCTGCAATAACCAGCGCTACAAAAACATATGCCACAAGAAAGAGATACAAAGGTTCATCTTGCACATACAAAGGCAACCACATACACAAACTTAAAACAATAGACCAAAACATACTTATCACCATTAAACGCACGGCAGATGCCCGACGCCCCCACACCGGCATGAGATAATAAAAAACAACAAGAGGAATAAGTAAAATCATTCCCGCAAATAAAGAAAATAAGTAAAGCGAACCTAAAGGAACAATAACAAGACCACGATATAAACCAAAAAGATAGTAAAGCCCAAATACACTAGGACCGGCAATACCAAAACCCCACATAAGAGAAACAAAGCATAAAACAACATGTAAAGAAGAAAAGAATAGCGGTTTTTTAGCTAAAAACATCGTCATTATGAAGCCAAGTACCGATAAAAGCAAGGATAAAACAATATATTTTACAGAGTGTTGTACGTCAAGCGTGGCATATATAAAATCAGCACGCATAAAATAAAAAGCTACACTTCCCATTGCACATAAAGTAAATATAAAAGCAAATATATGCCACACACGAGGAATGCGAATAACAAAAGGCAACCATTCAATACGTTCATTCAAAGGATCGGAAAAAATAAAAGAAAGGCGCGAACGCGCAGCTGCTTCTATCTGCTCAGTAGATGGTTGAGGAAAATTTTCACGTATTGCAGGGAAACTTGTCGTAATTGCACGGAATTTCTGAGTATTCTCGGACAAGTCCCACATCTCATCAGAATTCGTTTCTTTTTTCTCATCATACCCAGATGACGCGTGCCATTCTTCAGCCATTTACTACCCCTCATTTCTTTCTTACATGCAAACTTGTGAGAGCGGAAGAGATGATTTCACACCAAGTTCTAAACTGCTTGGCGCAATATTTTTTCGGTAGAGCTCCCAGCCAAGAGCGGCCGCCATTGCACCATTATCAGTACATAACTTCAAAGGAGGAATTCGTACATTAATGTTGTACTTATCCGCATACATGTCTAGTAATTCACGAAGCCGTGAATTAGCAGAAAATCCGCCGCCGACCACCAAGGTATTCACATGATAATCCTTGCATGCCCGCATCGCTTTAACTACAAGAGCCTCCACAACAGATTCACTAAAACCTGCTGCCACATCTGCAGGCGAATACTGCTTACCTGTCAACTTCGCATGCTCAAGAAAACGAGCAACCGATGTTTTCACTCCTGAAAAAGAAAAATCATAAGGGTGTGTATGCTTATATTTTCCACTCATGAGGCCGCGTGGGAAAAATATTTCTTCTCTGTCTCCTTGGCTTGCCAAAGCATCAACATGTGGACCACCAGGATAAGGCAAATTCAATAAACGTCCAATTTTATCAAAAGCCTCACCAGGTGCATCATCCAAGGTACCACCTAATTCCTTGACACTACCAGCGATATCTTCAATATATAACAAGGAAGAATGGCCACCAGAAACAACAAGACCAACGAATTTTTCTGGAAATTCCCCATGGACGAGACCATCAACAGCAATATGACCGAGAATATGATTAATACCGTATATAGGTTTTTTCATAGCATACGCAAGAGCCTTGACACCACACACACCAACAGTAAGCGAACCAACTAGCCCAGGGCCTGATGTTACAGCAAATGCATCCACATCATCTAAAGTAACTTCTGTTTTTTCAAGAACCTCTTCCAAAGTCGGCAAGAAATAATCCACATGGGCACGCGAAGCTATTTCAGGAATAATACCGCCAAATTCAGCGTACTTCTCCATGGATGTTGCAGTGACATCAACTAATAATTCTCCATCGCGTACAAGGGCAATTCCTGTTTCATCACAGGAAGATTCCACACCTAATATAAGAGCCACATCCACATTCTACGCTAAGAAAAGAAAAAAGAAAAA
>JAGBKC010000082.1 GCA_017934115.1 Actinomycetaceae bacterium
AAACAGGTGCAAGTGTTGTTGCTATGCGCGATGTTCCAGGAGTGCCACCTCATATGCTGCTCTTTTTGGACGCAGATTTAGGTGAATCTGCAGTTGAAACAGCTCCCCTTGTGTCGGCAGTGGTCAAAAGTGAAACTGATTGTGCCATTGCTGTTTTGCCTCCTCAAAAAGGGGCTGGTGGTCACGGATTTGTTGTTAATTTGGGGCGTCGAGCTATTGAGCGCGCAACGGGTTGGAAGCCATATCAGCCACTTTCAGGGCAGCGATGTCTTACTCGCGCTGCTTTTGATGCCGCATGTCCACTTGCTCATGGATGGGGTGTTGAAGTGGGCATGACGATTGATCTTTTGGTGGATGGTTTTAGCGTTAAAGAAGTTCCGTGCCACGTGAAACATCGAGCAACTGGTAATGATTTTCGTGGAAAAGTTCATCGTTTGCGGCAATATGTAGGAGTATGGCGTGCGGTTATGTTGCGGCGTGTGCGAGGTGTTAAAGTGGCTGATAATCTTTTACTGGGTGAAAGTATTCCTTTTTCTTCTTATAATGCTTATGGAAAATCGCCTAAGAATACCGCTGTATGAGCTTCTTTTTTCATAGATGAAGGTATTCACTTTACCCTTCAATGTTTCCTCCCTGTTTCGTTTGCGTGTTCGCTCTAGACATAAAGGGTGATGCATGATACTTTTAAGTCACCTACAGAAAGGTGAATTATGAGTAATAAAGCACAAGGCAGTGCTAAACGAGATTCGTGGACAGGGCAAACAGCCTTTTTGTTCGCCGCTATTGGCTCTGCGGTTGGTTTGGGTAACATTTGGCGTTTTCCTGGTGTTGCATATACAAATGGTGGCGGAGCGTTTATTGTTCCTTACCTTGTTTCGTTGATTTTTATTGGCATTGTCGTTCTTTTGCTCGATTATGCTATTGGTCATAAATTCCGTGGTTCTCCTGTTCTTTCAGGTCGACGTCTTGGCGGTAAATTAGGTGAATTCGTTGGATGGATCCAAACATTCACGCCTTTTGTGATTGCGATTTATTATGCTGTGATTTTGGCATGGGCAATTCGTTATGTCGGCTTTTCTGTCACGCGTCCATGGGAAAAACACGAAGATGGAACTGCTGGATTCTTTGTCTCTGACTTTTTACATATGGGTGAAAGCGAATTTGATTTCACTATCGTTGCTGGAATTCTCATTCCTCTTATTTTTGTTTGGGTTTTTGCCTTACTTGTTATGGGATTAGGTGTTTCGGGCGGCGTTGAAAAAGCAAACAAGATATTCATGCCTCTTCTTGTTGTGTTGTTCTTGGCCATGGTTATTAAAGCTGTTACATTACCTCATGCTGCAGACGGTTTGAATGCGTTCTTTACTCCTGATTGGGATGCGGTCATGAAGGGCGAAGTATGGCTTTCTGCTATTTCGCAAATTTTCTTCTCCCTGTCCATTGGTTTTGGCATCATGTTGACGTACGCATCTTATTTGAAGCCAAAATCAAATTTGACAGGTACTGGTCTTGTGGCAGGTTTTGCGAATTCTTCATTTGAAATTTTGGCAGGCATTGGCGTTTTTGCAACTCTCGGCTTTATGTCTGCTCAATCAGGTGAAGCTATTGGAGATATGAAGATCAGTGGTGTTATGTTGGCATTCTCTACATATCCAACCGTTATTTCTGAAATGCCAGGTGGTGCAGTCTTTGGTATTTTGTTCTTTACTTCTCTTGTTTTCGCTGGCTTCACTTCACTTATTTCTATTACTCAGGTTGTTTCTTCGAGTTTGCAAGATAAGTTTGGTTTCTCCGCACCTAAGGCTTCTTTGATTATGGGCATCCCAATGGCAATCATTTCTATTGCTGTTTTTGCTCCACAATCAGGTCTGATTGCTCTCGACATCGTTGATAAATTCATCAATGATTACGGAGTTGTTGGTGGTGCGCTCTTTATGATTCTTGTGGCGATGGCGTCAACAACCACTCTTGGCGGTTTGCGGCGTCACCTTAATGCGGTTTCATCCATTAAGGTACCTAAAGTATGGAGTGTCTTCATTGGTTTTGTTGTTCCGATTGCTTTGATGGTTCTTATCGTTGCATCTGTGTATAACTATCAAGAAGAAGGCTATGGTGGGTACAGTTCAAAGGCTATCGGTGTCTATGGCTGGGCAATGCTTGCTGGTGTTGTTCTCTTCTCGCTTATTATGACCTTCATTCCGTGGCGTGCCCATAAAGATGATTCTGACGATTTAGAACGTGCGCAACGTCGTGGTTCTCCTGTAAAGGATCTCGATGATTCGGATTCTTTTGTCACTGATGTACGTCAAGCTATTGATGATGTAAAAGCAGGAAATACAGGAGCCTTTACGGATGATGATAAGGTAGAAAATCAACAAAACGAAAAGGTAGGTGCATAATGACTGCCACATCGATTACATTAATGCTTATCGCTATTGTCCTTGTTTGGGGCGGCCTTATTGCAGCTATTGTTGGGCTTCGCGCTTTTCCGCAGCCTGATCCGGAAGTAGTGGGTGACCATGTAGTGGTGCCAGAAGGAGATAATTCTTATCTCTAGTTCTATTTCTCATTTAAAAATGTGAGGAGTGCATATGTGCTCCTCACTTTTGTTTATATTATTTATTTGAATGGCTTATTTGCCAATAGATGTGCGGTTTTCTTGAAAAAACTTTTGAATTAATTCTTTCCCTGCATCTATATAAATTTCGGGTATCACCTCAATAGTGCGTCCATGGCGAGTATCGCGAATGATGTCTCGTAGTGATCCGCATGCTCCTTGCTTTTCATCCCAAGCACTAAAAACAAGACGCGCAACGCGCGCATCAACAATAGCTCCAGCGCACATGGTACATGGTTCAAGGCTAACGTAGAGAGTGCAGTTGTCGAGTCGCCATTGTTTGAGGGTGTTTGCTGCGTTATTTAATGCCATGATTTCTGCGTGCCCTGTTGGTGTGCATGCTGCTTCTCGCGTGTTATATCCTATGCCAATGATGTGTGTATTCTTTGGTATGGTGATGTTAAATTTTGCGAGTGTTTCTTGCTCGTACGTATCAACGCTTAAACGTATTTCTGCAGATAAATTACGGTAATATTGGTGAGTGATTGTTGTAAGGGCGCCAACAGGAATATCGCCACATGCACGCGCATGCTTTGCTAACGTGAAACATGCCTGCATAGCTTCTTCGTGTGTACTCATCATGAGCATATTTTTAGTATAAGTTGCTGTTTGTGAAATGATGGTATTTGAGATTATTTAACTGTATCTGTGTAGAGTATTTCTATGCTTACTTTTGTTTCTCAGACCCTTCTTCTAGCTGCTGCCGACCCTACAGCTGTTTCTCGTATTCGTATTGTTGGTATATGTGCTGTTGTCGTTGGTGTAGCTGCGTTAGTGGCGCGGTGGTACCGTAATCGCTAAATACGTAAGTATACGAAATAATCGCATAAGCTGTCATACGAACAAATGCACCTGCAATATCGAATCGTAATAAACAGATAATTTTCATAGAGAACGGAACGATGCATGCGTTTTATAAAAAATTTTTTTGAAAAGAGATTCCCAGTCGTAGAAGTTCACATGAAAAAACAGATGTAGATAATGGTGATTTGCCTTTATATACTGATGAATATCTCAATACAGCTATGTTTGATTTTTCGAGTGCGCTTCCTAAAAAAACTTTGCCTGATGGTTCAAGTCTTCTTACTAAAGAAGAGTGGGAAGAATGGGGATGTGCTGAAGAAGATGAATGCTATGAACATTTGCTAAAACTCTTAGAAGAAGGAGATAAAATCGATGATATTTTTGACATTCCTGTTGTGCCTGCTTTGCCTGCTGATTGGGATATACCGGAAGATGACATATATGTTGAAGAGTTGATTAAAAAGGTAGAAAAAGAAAATCGAAATGAGCTTTCTGATGATTGAGAAAAAACCAGAGATTTGGGATGTTTGGATTGCAAATGTTCCTTTTGAAGAAAACACTGAATACGTCAAAAGCGTCCCGCATTGGTATTTCATTTTCAACAAAATGATGGTGAATGGATAGTTTTTAAGATGACTTCACATAGTCCACGTACTAATTATCCTGGTGAATATAGTATTAAACGCTGGCGTGAAGCTGGTCTTATAAAGCCTACTACAGTTCGTCTTGGTAAAACGCCTCGAATTTCTACAAATGATTTTCAGTATAAAATTGGTTCACTTCACGTGGAAGATCGTAAGAATGTTATACGTATCATTGACAAAATGTATCCGAATCTTCAGCGTCCACTCAATCATGCTAATGACGATCGTAGAGAATCAGTAAAAACACTACGTGAACAAAGAGACGAACTGATAAAAGAAATGCGAAAACGCAATAATGCGAAGCCCAAAAGAGAAATAACGCAAGAGCGTGAGCGTAGAAGAACAAGATAAGATTGAATAAAAATGAAGTTAAACCTTTAAGAACTGATGCAAGGGCGCAAGGGTAAAAGTGACATGTGTGTTTAAGGTAGATGAAAATCGTCGAATATGCAAAGAGAAGTGCATTTCACAATTTAATGGCAGATAATATCTACAGAAATAAGGCAAAATAATTGAGTTGCTCTTTTTTAAGAGCTGTGTATTCATTAGGGCATTAGCTTTAATGGTTTGATAAGGGTTCAGGGAATCCATATAGAGCTTGTTTTCTTGAGAAAACGTTTGTGTTTGAAAGGCAGCATGCCCGTATATGGGAAACCGTACCCAACTATAGGAAGGTAGACGCGCTATGGCGGGACAAAAGATCCGCATTAGGCTCAAGTCGTATGATCATGAGGTCATCGACAGCGCAGCCAAGAAGCTCGTTGAAGAAGTTACGCGTACAGGCGCGAGTGTAGTTGGCCCAGTGCCGCTTCCAACAGAAAAGAACGTTTTCTGTGTTATTCGCTCGCCTCATCAGTACAAGGATTCTCGCGAGCATTTCGAAATGCGCACACATAAGCGCCTCATCGACATTGTAGATCCAAAATTAAAGACGATCGATACTCTTCGTCGTCTCGATCTACCGGCAGACGTTAACGTGGAAATCAAGCTCTGAGGTAAGGTATCATGAATTCCAATCAGGCTATTGCCACTGCGCCTGTCAAGGCGTTGATTGGCACAAAGTTGGGGATGACCCAACTCTGGGATGAAGACGGTCGTCTCATTCCTATTACAGTGGTTCGCGTAGGTAAAAATGTTGTTACGCAGATCCGCACACCAGAAAAAGACGGCTACAGTGCTGTTCAACTTGCATCTGGTGAGTTAAAAACAAAGAACGTAACAAAGCCTCTTCAAGGTCATTTTGACAAAGCAGGTGTTTCCCCTCGTCGTCGCTTGGCAGAAGTACGTACTTCTGATGCAGGTGAATACGAAGTAGGTCAAGAACTTGCTGCTGACATTTTCGAAGCAGGTCAAAAAGTTGACGTTATCGGAACATCAAAAGGTAAAGGCTTTGCAGGTACCATGAAGCGCCACGGTTTCGCAGGCGTTTCAGCATCGCACGGTGCACACCGCAATCACCGTAAACCAGGTTCCGTTGGTGCATGTGCAACACCTGCACGTGTTTTCCGTGGTATTCGCATGGCTGGCCGTATGGGTAGCGATCGCGTGACCGTTATGAACCTTAAGGTCCAAGGCGTTGACGTAGAAAATGGCGTTCTTCTTATTGCAGGTGCAATTCCTGGTAATAAGGGTGCTTCCGTTGTTGTCCGTACAGCAGTGAAGGGGGCATAGACTAATGGCTACTATCGATGTTTTTAATGCACAAGGTTCTACAACAGGAAGTGTTGAACTTCCTGATAACTTGTTTAATTTAGATGCAAATGTGGCTCTTATTCACCAAGTTGTTGTCGCTCAACTTGCGGCAGCACGTCAGGGAACGCACGCAACTAAAACCCGTGGAAATGTTTCTGGTGGCGGTAAAAAGCCATTTAAGCAAAAAGGCACAGGTCGCGCACGTCAAGGTTCTATCCGTGCTCCACATTTCACTGGTGGTGGTATCGTGCATGGTCCACAACCACGTTCTTATGCACAACGTACACCAAAGAAAATGATTGCAGCAGCTTTGCGTCAAGCACTTTCTGATCGTGCACGTCATGGCCGTGTACATGTGGTGACTGACTTCCTTGAAGGCGATACGCCATCAACTCGTAGCGCAGTTAACCTTCTCGGTAAAGTATGCGAAGGCCGTAAATCCTTGGCAGTTGTTTCCCGTGGTGATGATACAGCTGTTTTGTCGTTGCGTAACATTGCAGAAAACCATGTTTTGTATGTTGATCAGCTCAACGCATATGATGTGATGGTTTCCGATGATGTTGTCTTCACACAATCAGCATTGAACACCTTTATCGAAACAAGCGGAAAGGGTGCCTAATGAGTGAATTAAGTTTCTGGAATAAACATCCACATGATGTCATTCTTGAGCCTGTAGCAACAGAAAAAGCTTTGTTGAACGAAAGTTCAGGCAAATATACTTTTATTGTTGATCCACGCGCTAACAAGACAGAAATCAAGCAAGCTGTTGAAGCTATTTTCGATGTGAAAGTGGCATCTGTAAATACACAGAACCGTAAGGGTAAAACACGCTTGACCCGTGATGGTCTTGGGCGCCGCAAGAATACAAAACGTGCAATTGTTACTCTCGCAGAGGGTTCAATTGATATTTACAACGATATCGTCAGCTGACGATCGAGAGATTGAGGATACGAAATATGGGAATTCGTAAGTACAAGCCGACGACATCTGGTCGTCGCGGTGCGAGCGTAGCCGACTTCGCCGAGATCACCCGATCGACGCCTGAGAAGTCGCTTTTACGTCCATTGACAAAAACTGGTGGTCGCAATAACACTGGTCGCGTGACAACACGTCACAAGGGTGGTGGCCATAAGCGTCAATACCGCGTTATCGATTTCAAGCGTTGGGATAAAGACGGCGTTCCAGCTACGGTTGCTCATATCGAATATGATCCAAACCGTACAGCACGCATTGCTCTTCTTCACTATGCAGATGGCGAGAAGCGCTATATCGTTGCACCTAAAGGTTTGAATCAAGGCGATAAAATCGAGAACGGTCCACAGGCTGATATTAAGCCAGGCAATAATCTTCCACTCCGTAATATCCCGGTTGGTACAACAGTTTATTGCGTTGAACTTCGTCCACTTGGCGGAGCTAAAATCGGCCGTAGTGCTGGTACATCTGTCCAGCTTGTTGCTCGTGAAGGTCGCTATGCGCAGTTGCGTATGCCATCTGGCGAAATCCGCAACGTTGATGCTCGCTGCCGTGCTTCCATTGGTGAAGTTGGCAATGCTGAGCAATTGAACATCAACTGGGGTAAGGCAGGCCGTATGCGCTGGAAGGGCGTTCGCCCAACAGTTCGTGGTGTTGTTATGAACCCTGTTGACCATCCACACGGTGGTGGTGAAGGCCGTACATCTGGTGGTCGTCACCCAGTAAGCCCATGGGGTAAGCCTGAGGGTCGTACACGCCGTCCAAAGAAGGCTAGCGACAAGCTCATTGTGCGCCGTCGCAAGACTGGCAACCGTTAAGGGAGGATGAGCAATGCCACGTAGTCTTAAAAAAGGACCATTCGTTGATGATCACCTTCAAAAGAAGGTTGATGAGCAAAACGAAAAGGGCACAAAGAACGTTATCAAGACCTGGTCTCGTCGCTCGATGATTACTCCAGATTTTTTGGGGCATACATTCGCAGTGCATGATGGTCGTAAACACGTACCAGTATTCGTTACAGAATCCATGGTTGGTCACAAACTTGGTGAGTTTGCACCAACTCGTACGTTCAAAGGCCATGACAAGGACGACCGTAAGGCGCGTCGCCGCTAAGGCGATGCCTAGAGAAAGTAAGGCATGAACATGGAAGCCAAGGCGCAGGCGCGATACGTGCGCGTTACGCCCCGCAAAGCTCGCCGCGTAATTGATATTATTCGTGGTAAGCGCGCTGTGGAGGCCCTCGACGTGCTACGGTACGCACCCCAAGGTGCTGCACAGCCCATTTATAAGTTGGTTGAATCAGCTATTGCAAATGCTCGTTATACGGCTGGCGATGATTTCAATGAAGATGAACTCTTCATTACTGAAGCATTCGTTAATGAAGGCCCAACAATGAAGCGTATTCAGCCGCGTGCACAGGGGCGAGCAAACCGTATTTTGAAACGTACAAGCCATATTACTGTTATCGTTGGTGATGAAGTCACCACAAGTAAGAAGAGGAGGAACAGCTAGTGGGGCAGAAAGTTAACCCAACCGGGTTCCGACTCGGCATTACAACAGACCACCGCTCAAAGTGGTTTGCAGATTCTACAAAAGAAGGCCAGCGTTATGCTGACTTCGTAAACGAAGACATCAAGATTCGTCGTCTTATTCAAAAGACACTCGATCGTGCAGGTATTTCACGTGTTGACATCGAGCGTCGTGCAGAACGCATCGTCGTTAATATCCGCACAGCACGTCCAGGCATCGTTATCGGTCGCCGTGGTGCTGAAGCAGATCGCTTGCGTCTTGATCTTGAAAAGATGACCGGCAAATCTATCCAGCTCAACATTCTTGAGGTAAAGAACCCTGAAGCAGATGCACAGCTTGTTGCGCAAGGAATTGCAGAACAGCTCGCTTCTCGTGTCTCTTTCCGCCGCGCAATGCGTAAAGGTATTCAATCTGCTACGCGCAGCGGTGCAAAGGGTATTCGTGTGCAGTGCTCCGGCCGTTTGGGCGGTGCTGAAATGTCGCGTTCAGAGTTCTACCGTGAAGGTCGCGTTCCTCTTCATACGCTCCGTGCAAATATTGATTACGGTTTCTATGAAGCACGTACCACATTCGGTCGTATTGGCGTGAAGGTATGGGTTTACCGCGGTGATGTCACTGACGCTGAATATTATCAGTCTCTTGAAGCGGCTCCACGTGGACGCGGTCGTGGCGATCGTCGTGGACGTGGCCGTGGCCGTGGAAGAGGCGCTAATACGAATAAACAACAGGCACAGGCACAAGCTCCTTCAGCTGAAAAGGCCGAAGCACCTGCTGAACCTGCTGCAGAAACGGAGGCATGAGAATGCTTATTCCACGTCGTACAAAGTGGCGCAAGCAGCATCGTCCAGTCCGTACTGGTATTTCTAAAGGCGGCACTGAAATTGCATTCGGTGAATATGGTATTCAAGCACTTGAACCAACATATTTAACGAATCGCCAAATTGAAGCTGCACGTATTGCGATGACACGTCACGTCAAGCGTGGCGGTAAAATTTGGATCAACGTCTTCCCAGATCGTCCATTAACAAAGAAGGCTCTTGGCCTTCGTATGGGTTCTGGTAAGGGACCGGTTGAAACATGGGTCGCAAACGTTAAGCCAGGTCGTGTTCTTTTCGAAATGGGTGGCGTTGATGAACAGCTCGCTCGTGAAGCTATGAGCCGTGCTCAACATAAATTGCCAATCAAAACCCGTTTCATTACACGTGAGGAGGCTGCGTAATGGCTAAAGGTTTAAGTGCTGAAGAGCTTCGTGCGCTTAATGACGCTGAGCTTCTTGAGAAGTTAAAAGAATCTAAAGAAGAACTCTTTAATCTTCGCTTCTCCGCTGTAACTCATCGACTTGAAGATACAAGCCGCCTTCGCGAAGTTCGCCATAACATTGCTCGTATTTATACGATCAAGCGTCAACGCGAATTGAATATTGAGAAGTGAGGAAAAAGTGAGCGAGCAGAATACTGAAACTCAAGAGCGCGCCCACCGTAAAGTTCAGCGCGGTTACGTTGTTTCCGACAAGATGGATAAGACCGTTATCGTCGAAGTTGAGGATCGTCGTAAGCACGCACTTTATGGCAAGGTTCTTACGCATACAAAACGCGTAAAAGCTCACGATGAAAACAACGAGGTACGCGTAGGCGATCTTGTTCGTATTATGGAAACCCGTCCGTTGAGTGCGACCAAGCATTTCCGCGTGGTCGAAATCATCGAGAAGGCTAAGTAACTTTTCGTTACTAATGTACCCATCCGTTCGGCAAGGCTCGCATAGCGAGAACCGGCACGACGACAGGAGAATAAAGAATGATCCAGCAAGAGACGCGACTTTCAGTTGCTGACAACACAGGTGCAAAAGAAATTTTGTGCATTCGTGTTCTCGGTGGCTCTGGTCAGCGCTACGCGGGAATTGGTGACACAATTGTCGCCACCGTTAAGGATGCTATTCCTGGCGGTAACGTGAAAAAGGGCGAAGTCGTTAAGGCTGTTATCGTCCGCGCTAAGAAGGAAACTCGTCGCCCAGACGGTTCCTATATCCGTTTTGATGAAAATGCAGCCGTTATCTTGAAAGGTGACGGTGAACCACGTGGTACACGTATTTTCGGGCCAGTTGGCCGTGAATTGCGTGACCGCAAGTTCATGCGTATTGTTTCACTTGCACCGGAGGTGATCTGATGCCTGCAAAAATTAAAAAGGGCGATACTGTCATGATCATCGCAGGTGGTTCAACGAAGCGTGATGCTGATGGTAATCGTACATCTAATCCAGATTTGGGCCAGAAAGGCACTGTTCTTTCTGTAGATCGTGAACGTGGTACCGTCATCGTTGAAGGCCGTAACTTGGTTAAGCGCCATACACGCGCTGGTCAAGGTGCAGATGTTGCAGGCGGTATTGAAACAAAAGAAGCTCCTATTGCAATTTCAAATGTTGCTTTGGTGGCAAAAGACGGTAAGCCAGTACGCGTAGGTTTCCGCCAAAAAGAAGTAAAAACTGCTGATGGTAGCACAAAAACTACTTATGAGCGTATCGGCCGTCGTGGTGGAAAGGAGATTGAACTATGAGCACTCCTCGTTTGAAGGAAAAATATGCTAATGAAATAGCACCAAAGCTTACTGAAGAGTTCAATTACTCAAATATCCACACTGTCGCTAAGCTTGAAAAAATTGTAGTGAATATGGGTGTTGGCGAAGCAGCTCGTGATTCGAAAGTTTTGCAGGGCGCGATTGCTGACATGACCGCTATTACTGGTCAAAAGCCACAAACTACAAAAGCTAAGAAATCAATCGCACAGTTCAAATTGCGTGAAGGCCAACCAATCGGTTGTCACGTAACTTTGCGTGGCGATCGTATGTGGGAATTCCTTGATCGTCTTCTTGCAACTGCTTTGCCACGTATCCGCGACTTCCGTGGCCTTTCACCAAAGCAGTTTGACGGCAATGGAAACTACACATTTGGTTTGACAGAACAAACCGTATTCCACGAGATCAACCAAGATAAGATCGATCGCGTGCGTGGTATGGATATAACTGTTGTAACCACTGCGAAAAATGACGACGAGGGTCGTGCGCTTTTGCGTCACCTCGGCTTCCCCTTTAAGGAGGCGTAAGAAATGGCAAAAACTGCTTTGAAACAAAAGGCTGCACGCAAGCCTAAGTATCAGGTGCGCGCTTACACACGTTGCAATCGTTGTGGCCGTCCTCATTCCGTCTATCGCAAATTCGGCCTTTGCCGTATTTGTCTCCGTGAACTCGCCCATGCTGGTGAGCTTCCTGGTGTAAAGAAGTCCAGCTGGTAAGCAACTACGTCGCAGGTCCGTAAGGGAAACCACGACGAGGAAGGGCAAAAGCCCACATGTCTATGACTGATCCAATCGCAGATATGTTAACGCGTCTGCGTAACGCTAATTCAGCGTTTCACGAGTCGGTATCAATGCCGTACTCTAAATTGAAAGCGAATATCGCTGAAATTCTTCAACGTGAAGGTTACATTGCTTCCTTCGAAGTTGAAGACGCAAAAGTCGGTAAGACTCTTACACTTCAGTTGAAATTCGGTCCAAATCGTGAACGTGCACTTGCTGGTATTCGTCGTATTTCGAAGCCAGGTTTGCGTGTTTATGCAAAATCAACAAAGTTGCCTCAAGTTCTTGGTGGGCTCGGTGTGGCTATTCTTTCCACATCTTCAGGCCTTTTAACAGATCGTGAGGCTAAGAATCGTGGCGTTGGCGGGGAAGTCCTCGCTTACGTGTGGTAACGGGAAGGAAAACAATATGTCACGTATTGGTAAAAAGCCCGTTGCTATTCCTGCTGGTGTTGACATCAATATTGATGGTCAGCAGGTCACGGTTAAAGGGCCTAAGGGAACTTTAGAGCACACAATTGCTGCTCCTATTACCGCAAAGGTAGAAGAGGGTAATGTTGTTGTGGAGCGGCCAAACGATGAACGTGTGTCGCGTTCATTGCACGGCTTAACTCGTACGCTTATCAACAATATGGTGGTTGGTGTAACTGAAGGTTACACAAAGAATATGACTATCGTTGGTACGGGTTATCGTGTTGTTGCTAAGGGGAAGGATCTTGAATTCTCCCTTGGTTATTCACATACCATTACGGTCAAAGCTCCAGAAGGCATTACTTTCAAAGTTGATTCTCAAACACAGTTCTCTGTTAATGGAATCGACAAACAGCAAGTTGGAGAAGTAGCTGCAAACATTCGTAAGTTGCGTAAGCCTGAACCTTATAAGGGTAAGGGTGTTCGTTACTCTGATGAGCAGGTGCGTCGTAAGGCTGGAAAGGCAGGTAAGTAATGTCTGTTACCGTAAAAGGCAAAGGTAAGCGTATTGCACGTACACGCCGCCATTTCCGTCTTCGTAAGAAAGTTGTTGGTACTCCGCAGCGTCCACGTCTTGTCGTAACACGTTCTAACCGTCATATGGTTGCACAGGTTATTGACGATACTGCTGGTCATACATTAGCAAGTGCATCAACTTTAGAAGCTTCTTTGCGTAGCGAAAACGCTAATAAAGTAGATAAGTCACGTAAAGTTGGTGAACTTATCGCAAAGCGTGCCCAAGAAGCTGGAATCACTACTGTCGTGTTTGATCGCGGTGGTAACAAGTATCATGGTCGTGTTGCTGCGGTTGCCGATGGTGCCCGTGAAGCAGGACTCGTCCTTTAATCGCGAAAGAGAGCAGAGGTTATCTTATGGCTGCAGAGCAGCAAGAAGGAGTACAAGCTCCTGTGGAGAATGCCGGCGATCGTCGCGAACAGCGCGGCCGCCAAGGTCGTCGTGGGGGCGAGCGTCGTGAACGTCGTAACCGCGAAGAAAATACATACATCGAACGTGTAGTTACTATCAATCGTGTAGCTAAGACTGTCAAAGGCGGTCGTCGCATGTCTTTCACAGCTCTTGTTGTGGTAGGCGACGGTAATGGCACACTTGGTATTGGCTATGGCAAGGCTAAAGAAGTTCCTGCAGCAATTGCTAAGGGAACTGAAGAAGCTAAGAAGAACTTCTTTAAGGTTCCTCGTATTGGTACAACGATTCCTCACATTGTTCAAGGTGAGGATGCAGCAGGCGTTGTTTTGCTTCGTCCAGCTGCTCCGGGTACTGGCGTTATCGCTGGTGGTCCTGTTCGTGCCATCATGGAAGCAGTCGGCATCAATGATGTTTTGAGTAAGTCTCTTGGCTCTTCTAATGCTATTAACATTGTTCACGCAACTGTTGCAGCATTGAAGCAGTTGGAACAACCAGAAGCAGTGGCAGCACGTCGTGGCTTGCCTCTTGAACGTGTTGTTCCTGAGTACATGCTTCGTGCACGCGCAGAAGCTGAAGCAAAGGAACGTGCTGAAAAACAAGCAGCTGCTGTTAAAGCTGAAAATGAAGCTGCTGTTGCAGGAGTTGGTGCGTAATGGCTAAGGTAAAAATTACTCAGGTTAAAGGGCTTGTTGGTGGCACAAAGCGCCAAGCAGCAACAATGCGTACACTTGGATTACGTAAGATCGGTCAATCTGTTGTACGTGAAGATCGCCCTGAAGTTCTCGGAGCTATTCGTGCTGTTGCTCATCTTGTTAAAGTTGAGGAGGTTGACTAATGTCTGAAGAAACACCAGTTTTGAAGGTACACGATCTCCGTCCTGCTGAAGGTGCTAAGAAAGCTAAGACACGCGTTGGTCGTGGTGAAGCTTCAAAGGGTAAAACTGCTGGCCGTGGAACAAAGGGCACAAAGGCTCGTTATCAAGTTCCTGCAGGCTTCGAAGGTGGTCAAATGCCATTGCATATGCGTTTGCCAAAACTTCGCGGTTTTAAGAATCCGTTCCGCACAGAGTATCAAGTTGTTAATGTTGAAGCTCTTTCTGCTCTTTTCCCAGAAGGCGGCAAGATTACTGTTGACGATTTGGTTGAAAAAGGAGCCGTACGAGCAAAGAATCTTGTAAAAGTTCTTGGTTCTGGTGAAACATCAGTGAAATTTGATTTAGAAGTTCATGCATGTTCCGCATCGGCAAAGGAAAAGATTGAAGCTGCTGGCGGTAGCGTTACTATCGTTAAGTAAGTATAAAGTCTTTATAAGTGACCTCTTCTTATATGAAGGGGTCACTTTTTTGTGATTTAAGTACAGATGTCTACTTTTTCGGCGGTGAGTATGGCATAGGGTGTGTTTTACGTATATAGTTGTACTGTATTTTAGGCTCTATCTAGGGTTGTATGCATATCATGCGTCAATATGCATGTGTGTATCGTAATGTTGGAGGGTACATGTTTAAGGCATTAGGTGCGGCATTCCGTACAGCAGATTTACGTCGTAAACTGTTGTTTACACTTTTCATTATGGCAATTTATCGTTTTGGTACCTATGTTCCGGCGCCTTTTGTTTCTTATGGAAACATTCAAACATGTATGACTCAAATGGGTGATGATGAAGTTGGTTTTATGACAATGATCAACATGTTTTCCGGTGGTGGCATGTTGCAGTTGTCGATTTTTGCTCTGGGTATCATGCCGTATATTACTGCCTCTATCATTATTCAGTTATTGCGCGTGGTTATCCCTCGCTTTGAGGAACTTCATAAAGAAGGTCAATCAGGTACAGCAAAATTGACGGAATACACTCGTTATTTAACTATTGGCTTGGGTGTTCTCCAGTCATCTGTTGTTGTTTCTGTTGCTAACCGTTCCTTGTTTGAAGGATGCTCAGTCGATCCGATTCCTAACGAAACATGGTGGAAGGTTCTTTTCGCTATCATGACGATGACAGCTGGAACAGGCCTTATTATGTGGCTTGCTGAGCAAATCACTGAGCGCGGTATTGGCAACGGTATGTCTATCCTTATTTTTACGGGTATTGCAGCAAGTTTCCCAACAATGCTCTGGGAAGTTAATAATTCAAAGGGTATTGGTTACGCACTCGGCGTTTTTGTTTTGTTCCTCCTCATTATGGCTGTTGTTGCTTTTGTTGAGCAAAGCCAGCGTCGTATTCCTGTGCAGTATGCAAAGCGTGTTGTTGGTCGCCGTACATATGGTGGTTCGGCAACATATCTTCCTTTGAAGATCAATATGGCTAATGTTATTCCAGTTATTTTTGCTTCTTCTATTTTGATGCTTCCTCAAATGGTTGCTCAATTTGGCGATCCATCATCATCATGGGTTGCTTTTGTGAATAAATGGTTTGCATCTGGTCCAAATGCATATGTGTATTTTGTGCTTTATGGTTTGCTTATCGTTGGTTTTACCTTCTTCTATACATCTATTTCTTTTAATACTGAAGAAGTTGCAGATAATATGAAGCGTTATGGTGGTTTTGTGCCTGGTTATCGCCCGGGTACATCAACTGCAAATTACCTGCGTTATGTTTCTAACCGCTTAACAACAGTTGGTTCTATTTATTTGGCAATTGTTGCTTTGATCCCAACTGTCTTGTTTGCAAAGCTTGGCATTATGGGCTCTAGCTTTGGTGGAACATCCATCATGATTCTTATTGGTGTTGGTTTGCAGACTGTTAAAGATATTGATGCACAGTTGCAACAACGTCATTATGAAGGCTTTTTGAAATAGTTGTTATTGTTGGTGAAGAAAGAGTCAGAGAAATCTGGCTCTTTTCTTTTTTTGTTTTCTTGTATTATGTTGATGTTGATATAAAGAAACTCGGAAAATATTGATGCTTAATGTATGGTCATTTTGTCGTATATTACAATAGAAGAGTTGTTCTAAGAAAGGATATGTATGTCGCTTCGGTTAATTATGGTCGGCCCACCAGGTGCTGGTAAGGGAACTCAGGCAGTTGGCTTGTGTGAGCGCAATGAAATCGTTCAGGTTTCAACAGGAGATTTGTTTCGTGCGCACGCGAAAGCAAATGATGAGCTTGGTCAATTGGCAGCATCATACAGCGCAAAAGGTGAGCTTGTTCCAGATGAAGTAACAAATCGTATGGTTGACGAGCGTCTTAACGAAGATGACCTTGTTAACGGTTTTTTGCTTGATGGCTACCCGCGTAATGTTGATCAGGTCAAAGCGCTTGATGAGATGCTTGATAAACGTAATATTTCCATTGATGTCGTTATCGAGCTAGTTGTTAGCGATGAAGAAGTGGTGCCTCGCTTATTAGAACGCGCTAAAATTCAAGGTCGCAGCGATGATACTGAAGATGTTATTCGCCGACGTCTTGATGTTTATCATGAAACAACTAGGCCAATTGTTGATGTGTATCGTGAACGTGGTTTGCTGCGTCAAGTTGATGGAGTTGGCACAGTAGAAGAAGTGGCACGCCGTATTGATGAGGTTATTTCTTCTCTCTAATTTTGTTAATGTTAAAGGGCTAAACATAGGTTTAGTCCTTTGCATATATATGGGGGAGTGCGTACCAGTTCTGTTGGATACAGGGAGTTAATGTGGGTGATATTGAATATAAGACTCGCGAGCAGATGCTCTACTGCCAAGAATCTGCCTTGATTGTGAATGAGATTCATAATGCTTTACGTGAGAGTGTGCATGTCGGTATGACAACTGCTGAAGCCGATGATATAGCGCGAGATGTTTTAGTATCGGCGGGGGCAAGATCTAACTTTTTAGGTTACTATGAATATCCGGCTCATATCTGTGTTTCTGTTAATGAAGAAATTGTTCATGGTATCCCCGGTGAACGTGTTATACAGTCTGGCGATATTGTCTCTTTTGATTGTGGAGCTGTAAAGAACGGATGGCACGGAGATAGCTGTTTTACGATGGTGATGCCAGGCGGCGATGAAGCGATAGCAAAGAGTCGTCAACGTTTAAGTGATATGACGGAAGAATCTATGTGGGCGGGAATTGCCGCCATTGCGAATGGTGCGTATATTGGTGATATTGGTGGCGCTATCGATGATTTTGTTACGGAAAATTCTCCCGATCTTGATATTGTTCTTGATTATATTGGTCATGGTATTGGTTCGCAGATGCATCAAGGGCCCGATGTTCCTAATTACCGTACGCGTGCGCGCGGACCTAAAATTCGCTCCGGTATGATTTTATGTGTTGAGCCTATGTTGACATCAGGTTCTCAAGATAATGTCACTCTTGATGATGGATGGACAGTTGTCACCCTTGATGGTAAAGATGCGTGTCATTGGGAATGTCAAGTTGCAGTACATGATCGCGGTATTTGGGTGCTTAATAAGCCAGATGGGGGTGCGCAGCGTTTAGAGAAGTATGGAGTTACTCCATTACCACTTTAATGTTATGTGATATAACTCATCTTCTTATTTGGAATACCCTATAGGGTATAAGCGTTTTTTCGGTAGACGCAATACCCATAAGGGTATATGATTTCAGATAAGACATGAGAAAGGATCACAATGCGACTTGTAGTAGTAGGTGGTGTAGCTGGCGGAATGGGCTGCGCTGCGCGATATCGTCGTCTTGATGAATCAGCGGAAATCATTATTCTTGACCGTGGCAATTATGTTTCTTATGCCAATTGTGCACTTCCTTATCATGTGTCAGGTGCTGTACCGCGTGCGGCTCAGCTTGTCGTGCAAACACCGCAGACTCTTAAAGACTCCCTGAATCTTGATATTCGTTTGAACTCAAATGTCACTGGTCTTAATGCTCAAGAGAAAAAAGTAAGTGTTGAAGGGCCAGAAGGTGCATACGAGCTTGAATATGATGAACTTGTTCTGGCGCCAGGTGCAGATGCAATTTTGCCGCCAATTCCAGGTGTTGATTCTTCGCGTGTAACAACATTACGTACGGTAGATGACGCTGTTCGTATGCGCGATAATGTTGATAATGGAGCTAAAAAAGCGGTTGTTATTGGCGCTGGCTTTATTGGCCTTGAAGCAACGGAATCTCTTGCTTTGCGAGGTATGGAAGTTTCCCTCGTTGAACTTGCTCCACACATTTTAGGTCCTGTTGAATCCGAAATAGCTTACGTTGTTCGTGAAGAGCTTGCTCATGCTGGCATACATGTGTATGAAGGTGTAGGAGTAGAAGCAATTGAAGTAGGGAATGAAAGCGATATTGTTGTTCTCGGTGACGGTACGCGCATTGAGGCTGACATTATTTTAATGAGCGCTGGTGTGCGCCCTGCAACTACTGCATTTGAGCGTGATGGCGTTGAATGTGAACGTGGCGCCATCAAAGTTGACGAGCATGGCCGTACATCTCTTGAGCATGTGTGGGCAGTTGGCGATGCAACATTGAGTAAAGATATTATTACAGGAACCCATCGAGTCGTTGCTTTGGCTGGTCCTGCTGCGCGTGCAGGTCGTTATGTTGCAGATGCTATTTATGATATTGATTCTGCACGTGAAATCCCTGCTGCTGTTGGTACTGCAATCGTTTCAGTCGGTACACAGGGTGCGGGTATGACAGGTGCGAACAAGCGTACACTTGATGCTGCAGGTATCGATTACGAAACAATCCATCTTCATCCTTTCAATCATGTTTCTTGGTATCCAGATGCGCAAACTGTTCATCTTCTTGTGCATTTTGAGAAGAAGACAGGAAAGATTTTGGGTGCGCAAGCTGTTGGGCGTGCCGGTGTTGATAAGCGAATCGACCTTTTTGCTCAGGCAATTCGGGAAGGTAAAACAATTGCCGATATGATTGATCTTGATTTAACGTATTCGCCGCAATTTGGCATGCCAAAAGATCCTGTTATTATGGCTGGTCTGATTGGCGATAATGTGTTGAATGGAAAATTAAAGCTTTGGCATGCAGAAGAGTTGGAAGAAGTTCAAAACAATGCACTTCTTCTCGATGTGCGTCGCAATGATGAATATGCAGGCGGTCATATCAAAGGGGCAATGAATATTCCGCACACTGAGCTTCGTGAACGTATTGATGAAGTAAAAGAGGCTGCTCAAGGAAAGCCAGTGCGTGTCCTATGTCAGGCAGGCATTCGCTCATATATTGCGCATCGCGTTCTTGAGGATGCTGGTTTTGATTCTGCCAGCCTTGATGGTGGTATGGATACGTTCATGCAGGTACGCGCTAACGAGCTTGATACTATAATGGAATGATTCATTCCTTAAAGCTCGTTAAAGGAGGTATCTGATGGAAGAGTCTGAGGAAGAAATCTTCAATACGCGGTGTATTGAAACTTCCCAAGAGGATAAGCGCCGTATTATCAATCGATTAAAACGTGCACGGGGTCAACTTGATGCTGTTATTGAATCGGTAGAAGAAGGTAATACGTGCCGAGATGTTGTTACGCAGCTCGCTGCTGTATCAAAGGCTCTTGATAGGGCAGGATATGTTGTTATTGCAAGTGCAATGAAGAATTGCATGCGCGATGATACGGCAGATGATAAAGAGTTAGGTGCAACAACGGAAGATTTAGAAAAGCTTTTCTTAATGCTTGCATAAGTGTTAAGAAAACCAGCTGTGCTGGTAAAAAAAGGCTCGCAAAAGTGAGTCAAGTTCAAGAGATAAGGAATGAATATGTGTTATCCAGTAAATTGCCCAAAGTGTGGTAAGACAACATGGGGTGGCTGTGGTCAGCATGTTGATAGCGTTATGCGTAACGTACCAAAGAATCAGCAGTGCACATGCAACAACAATGCAGGTGGTTCTTCGTCATCTAATGGTGGTATGTTTGGCAAGTTATTTGGTCGTTAAACATTTACTAGTGAACGATATGTTTAATTCGTGATGCTTATGCATCCATTGCCAGTTTTCGTCTTTTCTGGCAAAGCCCTTGGGAAACCAGGGGCTTTTGTTTTACCTAAACTGTAGTGAATACTAAAAAAGCCTATTTTATTTGTGAAAGATCAAAGTGAAATTTGATTATTTGGAGTGAAATTTATTTTGCACATTCATATATTGATTATAATCAATGCGATAGTTATTTATAGTTCCATCTTGGAGAATAGACGTGAAAAAGAGATTAAATAGTTCATGGATATTTCGTGCTTTTACTAATGCGTTTTCTGCTTGGCTTGGTGTGTTAGCATGCGGAATGTTTTATGCTTTTCTTATGACTGATACTGGTAGAACCGAAGTTTTGTTTGGATCTGTCTTTTATGAGTCTCGACCTGTTGAGGAAGGAGAATTTGATATATTGTTCGGAGTTTCCTCTCTTCCTATTGCGTTTATTATTTATTTGATTATATTGTTTCTTTTTTTGATTGTGTCATATGTTATGCGGCATAAAAATAAGAATATAAATAATTCTTTATAAAATTTTGCATATAAAAAATTGTAGAGAAAAAACAAGTTGTGATTATCTTTTCTCTACAATTTTTATGGGTTATTTTATTGTGATTTCTTTGTTGTTCTTGAAAAGAATAGGTGCTCCCATTTCTTTGCTGGTGAAACGCTGATAAGCTGCAGTTAGATAATTGTATACCTGCTCTTCTGAGGAAAAATAAATAGCTTGGTAAGGCGCATCAAAGGCAAGTTTTTCGACAAATACATAACCGTTATCATTGGGTAATAAAACTCCTGCGTGTCCAATGAAAAGAGCTTGATCTTCCTCATCTGCCATATGAACAGAAATAAGAGATGCTTTGTTATTGGAAAATGTTACTTTATTATTTTCCATCTGTTTTTTAATATGTCCTATATGTGTGTCTTTATTGGTTGTGAGTTCTGTTTTTGTTGCTAAGAAAAGCGTCGAAAACGTATTTTTCTCTTCTTGTGTTATGAATTCAAAAGGTGCTGTATTGATGGATGCTGTATCGGTTCCAAGGAACCAGTTAGCAGAATCGTCTTCAGTATCGCCGGAAAAGTCTACAGGAGTTAAATCAATTGAATCTTTAAGGAGTGTGAATGCTGTGATGCGACAGTTTGTTCCACCAAAATCTGGATTTGCTTTTTCATGCAGTGCTGTTATGGCTGTGCTATCGTAACGAACCTGTTCTAATGTTGTTGTATCGTTGAGGAATTCATAATTAGTTACATTGTTGTAGTACAGCACTGATGTGAAGAACTTGCGAATTGAATCGCGTGAAATATTGTTATTGAGCAAAATGTTGCATAGACGTTCTTGTTGTTGTGTAGAAACAAGGTTTGAAACTTCAACATTTTTTACATCGTCACTTAAGGTAAGAGTATCGGGTGTTTCGCTAGCTGTGTAGCTTTTAGCTTCTGGTTGTGCATCGGTGGTAACTGGATTGTTTTTTTGAGCCTCAGTAATGATCTCAGTGCATTCTTGCGTGTAGGCACTGGCAGATATACTTGCGCCTGTAGGTGTCGATGTCGGCATCGCGGTTGAGTTTGAATTAGAACATGATGCCAAAGAAAGAGATAAACTTGCAATGGCAAGGGTGGAAATAAGTTTTTTCATTTCATCTCCTTTGATTGTATTTGTTACATAGTTTATAGCTGGGGAGGTGGGGCATGGAAAAGGCACTCTAAGTCAGGTGGCTTTTGCATATAGATGTACAATGATTTTATGAAAAATGCGTATCCACAGGCTAAAAGAATTCCTTCAGTTTCTACGTATCATAGTTATACGAAAGTTGATCATTATGAGTGGTTACGTGAGCGTGATAAAGATGAAGACGTCCAAAAATTGATGGATGCAGAAAACGAGTGGACACGCCATCAAACAAGACATCTGAAAAATCTTCAAGAAGAATGTGTGAAAAGTTTGCTTTCGTTTATGGATGAAGATGATATATCAGTACCTGTACGCTATGGTGCTTACTGGTATGTAAAGCGCATGTTCAAAGGTAAAGAATATCCTGTGCATTACCGCGTTCGCTATAGTGAGCAAAATCTGATGCCTGAAGATTTTTCTTTTGAAGATGCGCAACTGGTGTGTGATATCAATGAATTGGCTAAAGGAAACGATTTTTTTGATACAGCAAATTACCTTATTTCGCCGAATTCACAATATGCATGCCTTGGTATTGACACAAGTGGTGATGAACATTTTGATATGCGTATATGGAATATAGAAACAGGTGAGGTTATTGATGGACAATTACGTGGTGTAGGTTATGGAGTGGCCTGGAGTGCTGATAGCTCATCGATTTTTTATGTACGTGTTAATGAGGCGTGGCGCGCTTTTCAAGTTTGGGTACACATCATCGGTGATGATATATCGCAAGATAAGCTCATTTTTGAAGAGAAAGATGTGCGTTTTGACGTTTCTTTAGAACCGTCGCGCTGTGGTGAACATGCAGTTATTCATTCTGCTTCTTCCACGAGTTCTGAGGTGTATCTCGTTGATGTGTGCCAACCATTTACTCCTCCGCTATGTGTGGCACCAAGGCAAGAAGGCTTAGACTACTTTGTTGAATGTGCAGGCGATCATCTTCTTATTGTTCATAATGCACATGTGGAAGATTTTGAGCTTTCTTGTGCTCCTCTTTCTTCGTCAACTCCAGATGAATGGGAGTCGATAATGCGCCCGCGCGATGGTGAACGCATTATGTGGGTTGAAGCGTATCGTGATTTTTTCTGCGTTATTGTGCGTTCAGGTACTGTTCCTAGTTTGCGTGTATGTGAACGTCTTCAAAACTTCGATGGGAATGATTTTCACAATATGTGGGGCGATATAAAGGAGATTCCTCATCCGCAAGGAGTCATTCATGAGATTGTGTCATATAATCGCGATTGGAATTCGCCGTATGTACTTTATCGTGAAGAAGGGTTTATCGTTCCGCCTCGATATTGTTCTTATCATGTGGCTGCAGAGAAATTTTTGTGCGTAAAAGAACGACACTATGATGGTTTTTCTGTAGATGACTATCGAGTGGAGCGCGTGTGGGTGCAATCGAGCGATGGTATCTCTGTGCCAATGGATATCATTTGCTCTAAAGATGTCGTTAAAGGTGCTGATAATAAAGGTATTCTTTATGGATATGGAGCTTATGAAACATCGAACGACCCATATTTTTCTCCATTTTTCTTAACTCTTGCTCGCGCCGGATATGTGATTGGATGGGCGCATGTTCGTGGTGGAGGAGAATATGGAAGACAATGGTATGAGAACGCAAAGAAGTTGAAGAAAAAAAATTCTTTTGAAGATTTTTATTCTTGTGCTCGTTATCTTTATGCATCAGGGTGGGTGTATGAAGGTAAACTTGCTCTTCATGGGCGCAGCGCGGGCGGTTTACTTGTAGGTGCTGCCTTGAATATGCGTCCGAGTTATTTTGGTGCTGTTCTTGCTGGTGTTCCTTTTGTAGATGTGTTGACAACAATGACGAAACCGGAACTTCCTTTAACATGTGGAGAGTGGGAAGAATGGGGAAATCCTGTAGACAGTAAAGCTGTGTATGAATATATCCGTGAGTATTCACCTGTCGATAATGTGCAAGAAGGAGAGGCGTATCCACCTATGTTGGTTACGACGTCCACTGATGACGTGCGAGTGTCTTATGTAGAGCCGATGAAGTGGGTGCAGCGATTGCGTGCTGCCACATCTGCAGGAGCTGAAAATATACTGTTGAAAATCGATGATGGTGGCCACGGTGGTACGTCTGGCCGTTATGAGCGAATCAATGAGCATGCCTTTGAATGTGCCTGGCTGATAGATGTGCTTGATAATTAAAATGGATGTAAAATGACTAATGTTTGTCCGCAGGATATTAAAACAAAATGTATATACGTATAAAACAGTCAGGTAAACAATGAAACGTTTTCGGGTAGCTTTTTTGCAGTTATTTTTGTTTTTACGATATCTGGGTGTTCATTGGTAAATAAGGATGTTGAAGAGCATCTTATTGATATGAATGATATTGTTTTAAGTGATTATTTAGCTGTTCTTCCTATTTGTACAAATTGGAAATCTTCACGTTTAGGAACAATAGATTGCTATGAGATTTTCCTTAAAAATGATGGTTCATGGAATATGGTTTCTCATGGCTATATTCAGGGAACCGATCCCATGTGGCATGAAAATACGTTATATTTTTCTGATTTGAAACATGAATATATAATGAAAGATGGAAATACTCCAATTGTTCATGATTTAAAAAAGGAAGGACTCCTGCAAGACGCTGGTTCTGTATATTTTAATGACAAATTTGTATCATTCTACAACTGGGGTTATAATGAGGAAGATTCTCAAGAAGAGGGTGAATATTCTTATGAAATGGTTGTAGTTGATAAAGAAAAAGCTGCCCGATATATTTTGCCGTTTTTCTTACTTGCTGATTCTCTTATATGTCATGGTCATCTTGTTTCTCTTGTGGAAACAAAAGTTAATGGCGAGGAAAAAGATCGAAGTGTATATAGTTTTTCCCTTGACGGAAAATATGAAAAAATACTAGAAGCGAAATATCCGTATATTGATGGTGTTAAACAAAAAATTGGTACGGAAAGCCATATTTTTCAATGTAACAATGATTCTGATGTTATGGGAATAGCGTATGTCGAAAATCCGAGTGTTGAAGAAGATGGAAGGAAAAATATAGATCTTATGATTGAAAAATGGGATCTTGAACGTCATGAGTATTCCTTAATTCCGCTTCTTGAAGAGGATAATGAAAAATTTTCCATAAATGACGATTATGACTACCTTGAGGTTTTGATTGTAGATGATTCTACTATGTATGCTCAACTTGGAATGCAAGGTCGCATAGCAAAAATTGATATTTCAACTGGAAAATTGCATTTACTTAATGAACCTTTACAAACTGTTGATGATCAAGGAAATTATCATTACAATGTTTATTCAGATTATTTGCATGGAAAACTCTATCAATTTGTTGAAGACCCATACCGTGAAGAAGATCCATATTTACGTATAGTAGATGTGCATACGGGTAAAGTGTTGCAAAAAATAGAATATAAGGGATTGAACAAAGGAATAAGGAGTCTTTCGCCATTTTCTTTAGAGGTCAATCCGAGTGTGGCGAAATAAGCAGTGCATACCTTAAAGCGTTCTGTGCAACATCTCAAAGAGTTTTGATTGCTAGCTAATAGGGAAATAGGTAGAATAACGAATGGTAACGTGTCCGAGCGGTCGAAGGTGCATCACTCGAAATGATGTGTGGTTAATAGCCACCGCGGGTTCAAATCCCGCCGTTACCGCCAAAAAGCCTTGTTTTTTGCAAGGCTTTTTTATGTGTAAATCTAAGATTTATGTGTATTACTTACATTTTAAGTGTAATGAATATATTGCGTTTATTAACTAAAAACTATATGTTTGCGGTTATGTTTTCCTTGAAAATAAGAACTATTTTAATGGGTTAATGAAGTCAAAAATGAGGTCTGCAATATCGCCTATACAAGAAAAGCAGTCATGATGAGAATCTTCATCTTTCTTTTTCTTGTTTTTCTTTTTGGTCTTGTTAGATGCGGTGTTTTCATTAAAATCTGATTCTTGAGGTTTGTTGCTGTTTTTGTCATCGATCATATGTTTATTATATTCATCTTGTCTGTCAAAGAGGCATAGGCTCATACAGAAATACCAGAATACAAAAAAGGAGGGCTCAAAATGAACCCTCTTTCACATTATATAAGTGTAAAAAACGATGTTACTTGCGCTTCTTTGATTTCTTTTCTTCGACGATGTCCAAAGAAAGGGAAACAGTGATGTCATCATGGAGATGTGCTTTTGCGCTGTGCTTTCCAAGAGCTTTAATGGCAGATGGAAGAACAATGTTGCGGCGGTCAATGCCAGCACCTGTTTGTTCTTTAACAGCGCTAGCTATATCGGCAGCTGAAACACCGCCGAAAAGGCGACCATTTTCGCCAGCTGCTTTAGCGATGGTAATGACGACACCTTCAACTGCTTCGCGAACAGCGTTTGCGTCTTCAAGAGAGGCAATAGCGCGCTTACGGCGAGCTTCTGCCAAAAGATCAACTTGCTTTTGTGCGCCCTTTGTCCACTTTGTAGCAAAGCCACGTGGAATCAAATAGTTGCGTCCAAAGCCATCTTTTACTTCAATGATTTCGCCAGCTTTGCCGAGGCGTTCTACATCATGGGTAAGAATAAGTTTCATGAGTGTACCTCCTTAACGTGCTGAACTTGAATATGGCAAAAGTGCCATTTCGCGTGCATTTTTAATAGCTTTAGCGATCTTGCGCTGATCTTGAACGCTTGCGCCAGTTACACGACGTGCGCGAATCTTGCCGCGATCAGAAATGAACTTGCGCAACATAGCAGTATCTTTGTAATCTACTTTGCCCACTTTAATGCTTTTTACTGGGACAATCTTTTTTTTCACCTGCTTGCGGGATGAACCCTTAGCCATGATTAACTCCTTTATGCGTATGTACTGAAGTGATACGTAAATATCTAAGTATCAATGGTTAGAAAGGAGGCTCACTTGTATCGAACATGGAACCTGATGGGTTTTGCTGTTGCGAGCCGTATGGATCGTTCTCCATTCCTCCCATTCCCATGCCGTTATTTTGCGAAGCGTTGTAGCCACCACCATAATTTCCGTTGTTGTTGAAGTTGCCAGATCCTTGCGAATTGTTGTTAATGCGCTGAACCTGAGCTTGTGCATAACGTAAGCTTGGCCCAATTTCATCTACCTGCATCTCAATAGATGTGCGCTGTTCGCCGTTATTGGCTTGATAGGAACGCACAGAGAGACGACCTGTTACGAGAACACGCATACCTTTTGTAAGTGACTGCGCAACGTTTTCTGCGTATTCACGCCATACAGCGCAGCGGACGAACATAGCTTCGCCTTGTTCCCACTGATTTGTTTGACGGTTAAGATTACGCGGTGTCGAGGCGACGGTAAAATTCGCAACAGCAGTGCCAGAAGATACATAACGTAATTCTGGGTCAGCAGTTAAATTTCCAACAATTGTGACAACTGGTTCGCCTGCCATGATGTACCTCAGTCTTCCTTGCGGAGGAGCTTAGTGCGCAAAACAGATTCATTGATCGACAACTGACGATCAAGTTCTTTTGCAGTGGCAGATGTAGCGTTCATATCAACAACAACGTAGATTCCTTCGGAATTCTTGTTGATGTCGTATGCGAGGCGACGCCTTCCCCAAATATCAACATTGGTAAGGGTGCCACCTTCGTTAGGTACAACTTGTAGGAGTTTGTCGACATAATCAGCGATATTGCGCTCATCGACATCTGTTGAGAGAATAATCATCATCTCATAATGACGCATGTTACACCCACCTCCTCTGGTCTTAACGGCTACGGTCTTTCCGTAGCAGGAGAGTAAATGCGTATGATGTGCATAAGGCACATACGAAGTCAATCATACTTCTTTCGTGTCTTTTATATTTCTATTTCTTTATGTAATTATGGCAAACTCGTCACTTTTCTTGAATTATTTCTTTTCTCGATCGGATAGAAATGTATTCTATTGGTTAGCTGGTGTGCATCCTGTGACGATGCAGAATTGTCAGCCGCTTTTTTCAAAAGTGTGAAAGTTGACGAACGTACAAATTTCTATGAATAAAAAATCTTATATACCTACTTTTCTTGTGCTGTATGTAGGTGCTTTTGTTGCTGCTTTTAATGAAAACCTTATGAATGTCGCTTTATTAGACATTTGCGAAGATTTTCATGTTTCCCCAACAAGCAGTCAATGGCTTGTGACTGGTTATATGATTGTGACGGCTATTGTTGTTGCTGGAACAGCCTTTTTGATGAAACGGATTCCTGCGAGAATTCTCTTTCTTATAGCGTCATTATCATTTCTTGGTGGGCACATATGCGCTATTTTGGTGCCGAATTCTTATTTTAGTATCTTGCTGGCTGCGCGGCTTCTTCAAGCAATTGGTTCAGGTGTTTTTATTCCTTTGATGATGAATGCTGTTGTGCATATGGCACCAAAAGAAAAGGTAGGTACTTTTTTATCTTTTGGTAACGCAGTGCTGATTTTAGGACCTGCAATAGCTCCAGTGATAAGTGGTCTTGCAGTGAGCCTCTTTGGGTGGCGAGCTGTTTTTGTTTTTCCTGCTTGTATCGTACTTATATTGCTTGTATTGGCCAAAAAATATGTGATCAATTTTCAAGAAACGACAAACGAGAGTCTTGATGTTGCTTCGCTTATTTTATTGGCTTTGGGAATTACAAGTTTTGTTTATGGTATCAGTGTGATGATGCATGATTTGTTACTTGGTGCAGTTATAGGTGTGGCTGGTCTGCTTATTTTGGTGTTATTTTTTATGCGTTCAACGCATGTGTCTTATCCATTACTGAACGTTGCCGTCTTGAAAAACTCTCGTTTTCTCATGTCTGTGGTTCTTGTTGTCATTGCAATGATGATGAGTTTTTCGCTAAGCGTTCTTATGCCTCTCTTTTCTGAATCTGTTTTCGCTCAATCAGCTTTAATGGCAGGTATTTTGCTTTTACCTGCTATTATCATGAATTCGATAACTGCGATTTTTGCAGGAAAAATTTTTGACCGCTTAGGTTCGTGGCCACTTATTCCTTCGGGTTTTGCGCTTGTATTTGTTGGTCAAATTTTTATTGTTTATGCTGCTTTTTCTGTTGAGGAATCTACGAGTAGCGTTATTCCGCTTGTTATTGCCATTGTTGCATCAACATTGGCATTTGGTGGTATCGGTTTCATTTTGGCTCCTGTGCAATCTGCTGGTCTGTCTGTTTTAACAGGCAAGATGCGACCTGATGGTATTTCTGTTATCAATACATCGATGATGATCGCTGCTAGTGTGGGGCCTGCATTATATGTGTCGATGATGGACAGCATTGCTGGTGAGGATCCCTCACCATATAGTTCTGCCCAAGGTTTCGGGTTTTCGATGATCGTTGGAATTTTTGTTGCTTTACTTGGATTTTGCGTGTCGATATATTTTGCTTTGAAAGAAAAATCGTCAAAGCGGAAGAATTTTCATCAAGCATCTCAAAATGCGCATATTATTCATTTAAGTGGTGATAGTGAGATATACGTGCGTGATGTTATGAATAAAGATCCATATTATGTTGCACGATCGGATACTGTTCGTCGCGTTATTGAAGTATTGGCAGAAAATAAAACATCTGGTGTGCCGATCGTTAATGCTGAGCGGAAAGTGATTGGATTTGTATCTGATGGAGATATTATGGTCCACTTAGCTCAAGTAGAGACAAAAGCGCATTTTGATTTGGGATTATATATAGCGAGTGTTTCATCGTGTGATGCAGAAGAAATGGAGAACATGAATAATCGTATTTCGCATTTGCTTGATACTCCTGTGTCGTTCCTCATGCAAGAAGATGTAGTGGTGGCATCGCCCTCTATGCCGCTTGAAGAACTTGCAACACGTATGAGTAAAAAACATATGAAGAAAATGCCTGTTGTAGATGTAGAGGGTATTCTTGTGGGGAGCATCAGTAGAAGTGATATCGTCCGCGGTATTTTGCGTAGTTTCACATAAAACGAATACATTTATTTTTAGAGGGTCGCACGTTCCATAGAAATGTGCGGCCTTTTCTTAAAAAGTATGTTCTTCTTTGCATTGAAAAAACTAAGGCTTATATACGAAACAAATATGGAATAATGAACACTTATACATGTAGCTTCATGAAAAGAGGAAATGATGAGTTTCGTAAGTTTAGCGAATATAAAAACTCCTATTGCTTTAGGTCCGCTTGATGGTCGTTATCGTTCCGTCACTGTTCCGCTTGTCGACTATTTGTCAGAAGCTGCGTTAAACCGTGCGCGAATCACAGTAGAAGTGGAATGGCTTATCCATCTTTCTTCTGAAGGTGTTTTGCCTGGTGCACCAACATTGAATGACAAAGAAAAAGAATATTTACGCGCTATTGCTCAAAATTTTGCTGATGACGATATTACGGAAATCGCAGAAATTGAAAGCCAGACAAAACATGATGTGAAAGCTGTTGAATATTATTTAAAGCGTCGTTTAGAAAAAGCACGTGATATATTAGGTGAATCATCGCATTTACCAGATATGCAAGAAATTGTGCATATTTTCTGCACAAGTGAAGATATCAATAATCTTTCGTATGCTCTTGTTGTTAAAGGGGCAGTCACAAATGTTTGGTTGCCAGCTGCCCGAACATTTGCTTCCACAATTGCGCGTTTAGCGCGAGAATATGCAGATATGCCGATGCTTTCGCACACCCATGGGCAAACAGCAACACCAACAACATTAGGTAAGGAATTGGCTGTTTTTGCTTATCGTTTTGATAGGCAATTAAAGCGTATCGAAGCAACAGAATTTTTAGGTAAAATCAATGGGGCAACAGGTACTTTTGGAGCTCATGCTGTATCGGTGCCAAGCGTTAACTGGCCAGAGGTTTCTCGCTCGTTTGTTGAGGGCCTTGGTTTGACATGGAATCCTTTGACGACGCAGATCGATCCTCATGATTGGCAGGCTGATCTTTACGGTGATATTGCCCATTTCAATCGTATTGCGCATAATTTGGCTACAGATTTTTGGACATATATTTCGCTTGATTATTTCCACCAGAATTTGGCTGCTCAAGGTTCAACTGGTTCATCTACCATGCCTCATAAGGTCAACCCCATTCGTTTTGAGAATGCTGAGGCTAATCTTGAATTGTCGTGTGCTTTGCTTGATAGCTTGGCATCAACATTGGTGACTTCTCGTATGCAGCGTGACCTTACTGATTCAACAACACAGCGCAACATTGGTGTGGCATTTGGCCACAGTTTGCTTGCTCTTGATAATTTGCAACGCGGCGTTGCTGGCGTTGATCCTAACCCTGCAAAATTAGCCGAAGATTTGGATGCTTCATGGGAGGTCTTGGCTGAACCTATCCAGCAAGCAATGCGCGCGGCTGCTATTGCTGGTGCAACGGGAATGGCAAACCCTTATGAACGCTTGAAAGAACTCACGCGTGGCCGTCGCGTTACTGCTGATGATATGCGCGAATTCATTAAGAATTTGGGGTGCCCTGAAGATGTGGAAAACCGTCTTCTTGAATTAACGCCGGCAACATATACGGCTTTGGCTTCTGACCTGGTGCGTGACTATTTGCCGTCCATGTAAATAAAGGAGGGAGATATGTCGATTTCATACACTTTGCTTATTACACCATCGCAAGCTGATTCTTATATGAACGATGGAATTGATTTGTGCGGTGGATTTGCGATTGTAAGCAGTGATATTGCATCTGTTGTGCGTGTGGAAGATTTTATCTCTCTTTTTCATGGAACTATTGATGGATCGCCATTTTCTCCTGATCGTCCTGTCGATATTCTTGAAATTCCAGCAGATCCTTTTGTGCAGGCGCGCCATGCTGTGGGCCCTCTTGATCCGCGCGCCGTTTTGGGGGGAATTATTGAGCTTCCTCCTTTTGATGGTACGGGGCGTGTACAAACAGCTTTAACATCTGCAGATTTGTTATGGATCGAGCCAACGCGCATTCCTATAGGTTCACAGTTAAAGCGCTATTATCCAGGAAGACCAGAGCCGCAACATGTTGCTACGTATCATGGTGTTGCGTGGGGGTGGCAAGCTGAAGCTACACAGTCTTTTTCTGCCTTTATACCTTCACCTTTTATAGGTGCGACTATTCAACGTGACTGGGGTGATGTTCCTGTTGATGTTGAATATGGTGACGATGGGTCTATTGTTGCTCTTACTCTTATTTCTCCTACAGAGCCAAAGATGGAGCAGGGGTTTGAAAAAATCGAAAGCGGCATGTGGGCAAAACGGATTGCTTATCGCCCAGGAATGGAAGTTCGCGAAAAACATATGGTAGGGCGCGTTGGGAATATTCCTGTGAGAATCCTCAGAACGATGCGAGATGAAGATGGGGAGCTTTTTGCTTTCTGTGTCTCTCTTCTTCTTGATATGCCCTTGGTTTTAGCCTCTGGTTTTGTGCGCTGGGGGCAGGCTTATGCGGTGACAACTGTTCCATTTGTAAGTGTGAAGCCATCAGTGCAATACGTTCCTTATGTTCCCTTGGCTGATGATGTTCCTGTGC
>JAGBKC010000083.1 GCA_017934115.1 Actinomycetaceae bacterium
AACTTAATAAATAAGCTAAACGATGTGTTTTGAGTGCATGAAGTATTGTCATTACTGACCTACACGTTGTTATAGGAAATCGCCTGTATATGCACTATCTGCTTGCTGAGCGCGGCGTGCACGGTAGGCACTATCAAGAGATTCTTTGATAAGGCGAATGCATGCAGCCGGCGCATCGCTATGTGTAGCAAGCCATGTTTCCCCAAGAGAAATAACATCTACTGCATATGTATCTTCATAACCTACCAGCTGAAGTGGGAAAGCGTATTCAAGAACATTCGATGCCATTTCTACGCTGTTGTTTTCCCATTGAGGGCGTGCGATCTCAAAATATTTTTCAGCATAGTCTTTAACAGATTCAGCGGAAGACTTGGCAAAACCTAAACATAAATTGCGTTGGCGCGTATTGCTGATGGTGACAGTGTTGTTAGGAGTGCCTGTGATATCGTTCCACACGCGTTGATGAATGTCTGCATCCGGTATAGCAGCCAAGGCTTGAGCAGAATATATTTGTGCATACGACGTTGTTTCACGTTCATATTCTGCATCTATATCGCGTTCACTGATGTGCCCTGCAGCAGCTAAAGCAATAGTAATGAGCCATCGTTGTGAGGCATCAAGAGCATATCCATCGGGAAGATTATTCTCAGAAAGCCATCCTTTTAAAGTGGCAAACTGTTCATCTGTGCATGCAAGATCAATAGCGAGTCCAATGATTTGAAGCTGCTTATCAGAACCGGCCTCAAGTTGGGGGAGGGCAGCGAAAATATGTCGCGCCACCTTTTCATGAGTTTCATTGCGTGTATTGGTGGCAGTGTATGTGCGAACCGCGCTCTTAATGGTGTTGATAAGGACGCGCAGAACTGAACCATCTGTTTCGACATCGAGAACCTTTAATGCAAGAGTGATGTATTGACGCGCTGAAAGTTCGCCATCACGGCACATATCCCATGCTGTGAAGATTGCTTGAGTGCGTGCAAGGCGGTTTGGGAGAATGTCGATATATTTTTGCAGGTTGTTCAGTGATGTTTCATCAAAACGAATCTTTGCGTACGCTAAATCGCCGTCGTTAAGCACGATGATGTCGCTACGTCGTGTACCTTGGGGAATATTGATAGATGTCTGCTTACCATCGATATCTTGCTCGATACAGAAATCTTGACTCATCTGATTGCCATGTGCAAGGCTATATCCAGCCACTTTCAGGCGATGTGGACGCATTGATGCATGCTTGTCGCATTCTTGTAAAATCTCTAGAGAAGATATGACGGAAGTGCCATTAGTGACTGTATTTTCAGTGATGATGGGGCGTAATGTATTCACACCTGCTTCTTCAAGCCAGAGTTTTGTCCATGTAGTCAAATCCCTGCCTGATGCTTTTTCTAATTCTATGAGCAGATCTTTTAATGTTGCATTTGACCACTTGTTTTTGTTGATGTAATGGCGAACTCCTTCAAGGAACTGATCTTGACCTACCCATGCAACTAGCTGTTTGAGAACGCTAGCTCCTTTGCCATAAGTAATGCCGTCAAAGTTAACCAAAACATCGTCGAGGTCGCGAATGTTGGCAGCAATAGGATGGGTAGAAGAAAGTTGATCTTGGCTGATCGCCCACGTTTTTTCGCTGACAAAGAAGGTTGTCCACGAATCTTTCCAGCGTGTATTTTCTGTTGCGGCCAAGTGGCTCATAAATTCAGCAAAAGATTCGTTGAGCCACAAATCGTCCCACCATTTCATTGTGACAAGGTCGCCGAACCACATATGTGCTAATTCGTGCAAAATGGTGATGGCTCTGCGGTCGATGATATACCCGTTAGGACGGTCTTTGAAAACGTAGCTTTCGACGATCGTTACAAGACCGGCGTTTTCCATGGCACCGGCATTAAATTCAGGGGTGAAAACTTGGTCATATTTGGTAAATGGGTAAGGGTGGCCATAATGAGCCTCATAGAATTCGAAACCACGTCGTGTGATATCGAAAATTTCTTCAGCATCAACATATTGGGCTAATGATTTACGCGCATATACACCAAGAGGAACTTCGGAGCCGTCGTGACGCCTATAGGAACTCGTTGTGCCCTCGTATGGGCCAGCTACCAAAGCGATGAGATAGCTTGACATGAGCTTTGTTGGCTGGAATGACCATGTGGTAGTTCCATCACTGTGAGAAGTAGTGGTGTTGACCGGCTCGTTCGAGAAGACATTCCAATGTGCAGGTGCCTTTACGGTAAAAAAGAAAGAGGATTTTATATCAGGTTGTTCAAAACATGGGAAAATGCGGCGTGCGTCGGCAACTTCGCATTGTGAATATAAGTAGACTTCACCGTCAGAAGGATCGACGTAACGATGTAATCCTTCGCCTGTGCGCGAATAGTTCATCTGTGCATCGATAATAAGAACGTTAGTTTCTTTCAATCCTTCGAGGGTGATACGGTTATCGTTCCATGTGGTTAAAGGTAATTCTTTCCCATTGAGAGTGATGGAGTTAACATTATTTGCGCGTATATCAATAAAAGAAGATTCGCCGTCACGTGCAGAAAAATGTATTTCTGTGCAAGCCTGAAAAGTAGATGCATCATTGTCAAGAACACGAGAAATGTCGATGTCGACAATGTACTTTTCTACATTTGTGATCACCTGCGAACGTTCATATGCTTCATCGCGAGTGAGATTATATCCAGGCATACTTCTCCTTTTGTTGAGGGGTGCTCATAATTCGCGGTAATTCTACCAAATGTGTACGCGTTCTTCTGGTGGTAAATAGAGTTCATCGGCGGGGGAAAGATGGAAAGCGTTGACAAAAGCGTCACAGTTTTTCAGTACACCGTTACAGCGGAATTCCGCAGGCGAATGCGGGTCAACAGCGATGAGGGTGCGCATGTATTCAATTCTGCGTTTTTCTCGCCAAATGCGTGCCCATGAAAGGAAGAATCGTTGTGTTGCTGTGTATCCATCATATGAAGGGGCGGTTTCTAAGGTGTATCCTTGGCGCTCGAGGGAAATTTCATAGGCTTTAAGGGCGATGGTCAGGCCGCCAAGATCACCAATGTTCTCACCGATAGTAAGCGCACCTTGAACATGCTCGCCGCTCTCTTTCAAATCTTGTGGAATGTAGGCGTCGTATTGAGCGATAAGTGCATGTGTGCGTTGTTCAAAAGCGCTGCGGTCTTCTTCAGTCCACCAGTTATGTAACTTTCCCGTTTCGTCGTATTTTGAACCTTGATCATCAAAACCATGCCCAATTTCATGGCCGATAACAGCACCAATTCCTCCATAATTAAAGGCATCGTCGCGTGTAGGATCAAAGAAAGGCAACTGTAAAATTGCAGCTGGGAACACGATTTCATTCCATGTTGGATTGTAATAGGCATTGACAGTTTGAGGTGTCATGAACCATTCATTTCGATTAACTGATATGCCTAACTTTGCTAATTCATAGTCAAATTCAAAAGCGTTGATACAGCGAATATTTTCAACGATATCTGTGTCAAGAGTAAGAGAAGAATAATCGCGCCAGACATCAGGGTAGCCGATTTTAGTAACAAAAGATTCGACTTTTTTTGCAGCCTGCTTTTTTGTTTTCTCGCTCATCCAATCAAGTGAAGAAATAGACGATGCATAAGCATTAAGTAAATCGTCCACCAGTTGATTCATGTATTCTTTGTGGGTGGCAGGGAAATGGCGTTCTACGTATATTTTTCCTACAGCTTCGCCCAGTGAGCCGTTAATAAGGGAAACTCCGCGCTTCCAACGCTCTTTTTGTGTTGGAGTTCCTGAAAGGATCGTTCCATAGAATTCAAACATGCGTGTATCGATATTTTCACTTAAGTAACTGGCACGCGCTCTTGCTAAACGCCATTTTTGATAATTTTTCAAAGTGGCAAGCGATGTTGATCCCCATATGTGCGCCGATGCGCTAAGTGTTTGTGGATGAAGAACAAGAATATCTGCGATTTTATCTGTGTCGATCCCAGCTGCTTGAAGGCATGAAAGCCAATCGAAACCGGGGGATTTTTCGATAAAAGTATCGAGCTTCATGGGGTTGTTCTTTTTATTAGCATCGCGTCCTTCAACAATGTTGACATGTGTGTGTGCCAGCTGTTTTTCAAATTCAATGACCTCATGAGCAGCAGTTGTGGCGTCATCATCCGGGTAAATGAGTTGCCAGATCTGCGGTAAAAATTTTTCGTATTCATTTAGAATCTGTTTATATTGATCTTCATGGTAGTAAGCCTCATCAGGCAATCCAAGGCCCGACTGACCAAAATATGCGATATATTCGTGCGGATTATTTAAGTTGCTGTCAATGTCAAAGCTGAAGAATGTTCCTACACCTTCGCGCATCATTGATCCAATGCATTCAGCTAATTCTTTATGGGTGTGTGTGCTGGCGATTTTGTCTTCTTCGCCTTTGATGGGGGAATAACCATTATTGTTAATGGTGTCGATGTCCATCCAACTAGAGTAAAGAGCGGCAATATTGCGCGCATCTTGAGATGTGTTTTTGCTGTTGTTTGTAAGTTCTGTGATGATGTCGTGAACATCGTGTTCTGCTTGCACGTGTAGATCAATAAAAGAACCTGTAGAACTTAAATCGTCGGGAATGACGGCGTTTTTAAGCCATGTACCATTAACGAAGCGAAAAAAATCGTCTTGCGGACGTACAGAAGTATCAAGTGCATCAGTAATGAAAGATGTTCCAACGTTCTTATTCATGTGAACAAGCATAGTTGAGAGTATGAGAAAAAACAGTGGGAGTGAGTTAAACTTTTGTGCATGCGTATACACATGGGTACAGATCATGCAGGATTCGAATATAAAGAAGAGATGAAAAAGCGTTTGATTGCTGAAGGCTATGATGTTGTTGATCATGGGGCGCTTGAATATGACCCACGTGACGATTATCCTGAGCCCTGTATTGCGTGTGCATTAGCTGTAGCTGAAGAAGAAGCTGAGGGTTCTTTGGGGATCGTCATTGGTGGTAGTGGGAATGGTGAACAGATTGCAGCTAATAAAGTGCGTGGAATTCGTGCAATTTTGGCATGGAATAATGAGACTGCAGTTTTGGGGCGCGAACACAATAATGCAAATGTTATTTCGGTGGGCGCTCGACAGCATTCGATAGATGAGGCGTATTCTTTAGTAAAGGCTTTTATAGAGACGACATTTACTCAGGATGAACGTCATGTGCGCAGAATTGGAAAAATTCAAGATTACGAAAAAAAGTAAATTATCAGGCTCTTATCAGCTTTTTTTAACGTATGTTAAATGTTAATGTGTGCTATATAACTTTTTAACTCTATTACAAAAGTCCAATGTGTGGCAGAGTTAGATGTGTTCATATTAAGCTACGATGCTTAAAAAATAGGACGTTATGTCTATCGTTCGTAATATAGAGACAAAGGTTGACATATGTTAAAGAAGTTAACTGCAGTATTGAGCGCACTTTTTGTTGCGATCGCTGGTTTGGTTGCTTTTTCATCTGTTTCCCATGCTGATGTTGACAAGTATGATGTTGTCATTACTAAGTATGACGCAGCTGATAAAGATGAAAACGGCCAGCCAAAAGATGGTGCACAGCAACTTGCTGGTGCAAAATTTAACGTTATTGACGCAAACAACAATGTCGTCGCAAGTGTAGAAACAACAACATCTGGCGCTACTGTTTCCCTTCCTGTTGGTAAATATACTCTTGTTGAAACACAAGCTCCTGAAGGCTATACTCTTAGCTCTGAAAAATACTCTTTTGAAGTAAGCGAAGAGGTCACAACAGACTCCACTATCGGAAATAAATTCCGCGCTACATCGAGCACTATTCGCCATGACCTTTTCTGGAGTTCTTGGGCGTATACAGTTACACGCAATTTGACGACGAATGAAACAGTCAATGAAACTGTTTACTGTGTGAATGTTGATAAGGCTTCTCCTGGTTATACCAATACATATGAAAAGCGTGAAGGCAGCGTAGAAGCTTTGATGAAAGCTACTGAGCCAAACAATACAAGCAGTGTTACACGTCCTTACTCAGGCGAAGAACTTCGCAATAACCTTCTTTCGGTTGTTTACAATGGCTACCCAACAAATGCTTCCGGCATTAAAGAAAAGTACAACTTGAGTGATAATGCTTTCCGTGCTGCTACACAGGCGGCAGTGTGGCATACAACTAACGGTCGTACACGTTACCAAGTTGATTTTGATTACTACTTGAGCCCCAATGCAAAGAAGGCATATGCTGACCTCATTAAATATACCCAGAACGTTCCAGATAATATGGAAGCAAATATGTACCAGGTCGTCGGTCAAGAAAACCGCGTGCAGTCATTGATGGGGTCTTTCTTCTCTGAGAAGTCATCGCATGTCGATGTTCCACCTGTATTCAATGAAAAGCGTACGAATACAGAAGTA
>JAGBKC010000084.1 GCA_017934115.1 Actinomycetaceae bacterium
ACTAGTTCACCAGGTGTAATAACATCTGCAGCGGAATATAACGCAATGTCATCACCACCCATCGGGCGCGCTGTTAAATAAAAAAGTTCTTTTCTACGAGCATCAATAATTGGCACAAGATAGTTATAACCAGCATCAGCACCACCTAAGGCCATCACTTCTAAGGAAGAAACACCATAAAGAGGAACATTCCACGCTTTCGCTAAGCAACGAGCCGTAATAATGCCAGCGCGAAGTCCGGTAAAGGATGCAGGTCCTCGCCCGATGATAATCACATCAGGTTTTTCGATACATGCGGCATTCATCGCAGTATCAATAAGAGGAATCAACGTTTCTGTATGATGGCGTGCATCTTCACTCATGACAGAAGAAAGCTCAATAACGTCACCATTTTTTTCTTCAACTACTCCAACAATGCTTTTCCATGAGGTGTCAATTGTTAGATAATACATTTACTTCCTCATTTCCATCAAGCTCACCATCATCAACATCACGAGAAATAACATGCGATACATCAGATTCACCAGTCTCAGAAATATGTGTATTTCTCGACCAAACTGACCATATAGCACCTTTCGTTGCTACAGATGTAGGTTCATCAACCAAAGTTTTGATACGATGGCGCAAAAGAAAAATAATAACTCCAGCGCCTACAAGTAAAATAACAATAATTCCACCAATCCAAAAAGCTACACTATGACGTTCAAACAAATTTTCAGATTCACCAGAATCTACATAAGTAGCACTTGATTGACGATATTCCTGTACCAAAGAACGTACATCATTAAGATGAGTGGGACCTAAAAGAATCAAACGCGCTTCATTATTAGCTGGAAGAATTAACGCCTCTTCTTCAAAAGAAAAAAACATCGAAATATATCTACTAAAATCCTCTACAGCATCGTGACGCGCATTCTTTTTCTCCACAACATACGTATAAGCATTATTATCATCATAAAGTTTATCAGTAGATTCACGCACAAGAACAGCATCATCAGTCAAGGCGACAATATTTTGCGCAAGCGATGTATCGTTGTCGATGTATGAAGCTTCCACATCTACATCAGCTACACAAAAATGTAAAGTACCAATGATGTTTTTTCCAGCCCCTAAAGCACTTACCCAGTGACATGTTGAATGTAATTCAAGATCATTATTATATTCGCATACACGTAAGGCCTGAGTATTATATACATGGTCAGTATTGACATTGACATCTGCGCGATCAAGATATTGCTCAATGAGTTCTTTGCCTTCATTATCAATATAGCGTGTGATGGCATCACGTATTTTTTGATATTCATTTACACTACCACTAGGATCACAAAATACATCAAGTGTTTGTTCTTCACCATCAGCATACGAGAGACCTGAAAAAGAGAAAAGAAAAACATTCATGCACAAAGCAATAATAATGCCAATGGAAAGAAAAGGATTTTTACGCATCAGTATTTTTCTCCTTCCACATCTTTTCTACATCTTCACACCATTGTTTCATGTGAGGAGAATCGGCAGAAAAACAGACATGACGCTCTTCATTGTTCACTTCATCTACACTCATCCCACCGTCTATGGGCGAAAAAATCTGAGAACGAGATATCTCTACGTAAACAATATCGCTAGAAAGATGCTCTACTTTTCCTCTTCCCCATTCCATCACGCCAATAGAACGCTCAAGAAAATAATCAAGATCTAAATCATCTATTTCTTCTTCTGTGGCTAAACGGTACGCATCAACATGAAGAAGGTCTGGAGCAGACGTATCATTATCATAAAATCGCATAATCGTAAAAGTTGGTGATTGAATGCGCTGGTTAATACCTAATCCTTGCGCAATCCCCTGAGTAAGAGTAGTTTTTCCTGCCCCTAAAGGACCATCAAGAATTATTATCATGCCAGTCTGCGCTTTTTTGCCAATGCACTCACCTAAAACGCGCATATCATCAGCAGTTGAGATAATCATACATTCGTCTCTTTCCGATCAACATACACACGGGGAACACGAGCACCGAGAGTTGTCACCACTTCATAGCCTATTGTCTGTGTAACACTTCCCCATTCATCGGCCGTCGGAACGTTATCGTGAGCATCACCAAAAAGCACAGCTTTATCTCCTGGATGCACATCTTCCGGCAACTCCACAATACATTGATCCATACATACGCGTCCCACAATACGGGTTCTTTTACCATTAATAGATACAGGCGCGACTGATGATGCAAGGCGGGAGATCCCATCAGCATATCCCAGGGGAACAACGCCCACACGTGTGTTTTCTCCTACGTGTTCCGTATGACCATAGGAAACACCTGTCCCTCCTTCTATTATGCGCTCATTCATCACATCTGCACTAAGAGTCATGACCGCGCGAAGATTTAATTCTGAAGCAGTTGCTATATCAGGAGAGGGAGAAAGACCATAGAGCATAATTCCGGGCCTTACCATATCGTAATGCGCGTAAGGATGCCACAAAATTCCTCCCGATGCAGAAATATGGCGCATCGGAATATCTAATCCCATATTGCATGCTTGTTCGTATGCAGCATCAAAAATTGCGCATTGTTTTTCACATGTTCCACTTTCAGGCTCATCCGCACGAGCAAAATGACTCCATAGAGCAACCACGTGAAATACGCCCTCACTGACACAACGCATGATTTTTTCACAGGCTTCAGGAAATTCTTCCACAGAAAAACCGCCGCGCGACATTCCCGTATCTACTTTAATATGAACACGAGCGCAAGCATTCACCTGCCCACCGTGGCGCACATTTTTTACTGCCTGACATACATCATCAATAGCCCACATTGCACCTAAAGAGATATCGATGTTCTTTTTTATCGCATCTTCTAAAGGTGCACCCTGCGAAAAAACCCACGAAAGTATGTGCGTACCATCACCGACTTCTTCGCGTAAAGCAAGTGCTTCTCCAAGCTGTGCAACTCCTAAATATTCCACTCCTTCATCAATAAGAGTACGTGCAACGTGTGCTCTACCGTGCCCATAAGCATCTGCTTTGACGATACCCATGATTTTTTTGCCCGGCGCACACTCTCGTACACGTTGCAGATTATGCGATAAAGCACCGAGGTCAATCGTTGCACGAGCTGGATAATACGAAAGCATAAGCGCCATTCTACTACGCTCACGCTCCATACGTATACGTGCGTGCCTTAGACCATGACCGACACATCATATAACACAAGCGCTTATGGCATAATTTACTCGTACATAAAAAGAAGATATCAAGGAGTTATTATGGGGCGTCTTTTCGGCACTGACGGAGTTCGAGGACTTGCCGGAAAAGAACTAACAGCTTCTCTTGCACTCGAATTAGGCGAAGCTGCTGCACGAGTCCTTACAACAAATAGACGCCCAGGAACACGCCCTAAGGCCATCATCGGGCGAGACACGCGTGTTTCCGGTGAGCTTCTTGGAGATGCTGTCGCTGCCGGCCTTGCCTCTGCCGGTGTCGATGTACAACACGTTTCCATTATTCCAACACCCGGAATCGCCTATCTCACCCAAAGCCTTAATGTCGACCTTGGCGTAGTTATTTCTGCTTCTCACAACCCTATGCCAGATAATGGCATTAAATTTTTTGCACGTGGTGGACATAAACTCGATGATGCTTTAGAAGAAAAAATCGAAAAAATTCTTGGAACTTCGTGGGATCGCCCAACAGGAGCATCTGTAGGGCGCGTTGGCTACAGTGGAGATAGTGCCGATTCCAGTTATATTCGTCATCTTAGCCGATCTATTGACACCTCATTACAAGGGCTACGCATTGGCCTTGATTGCGCTAATGGAGCAACCAGCATTGTTGCCCCAGAAGCTTTTACCCAAGCAGGCGCCGATGTGCATGTTATCAACGCTCAACCAGATGGTTACAATATCAACGATAATTGCGGCTCTACACATCCAGAACAATTACAAAAGTATGTTGTAGAAAATAAGCTCGACTGCGGTTTTGCTTTTGATGGTGATGCTGATCGATGCCTTGCTGTTGATCATGAAGGCAACCTTATTGACGGTGACTACATTATGGGAATCCTGGCACTTTCCATGCATCAACGCGGACGCCTCGCCCACGATACTCTTGTGGTAACTGTGATGTCGAATTTAGGCCTTCTTCTCGCCATGAAGGAACACAATATTTCTACTGTTCAAGCAAGTGTTGGCGATCGCTATGTTCTTGAAAATATGCTTCATGGTGGTTTTACATTAGGCGGAGAACAATCAGGACACATCATCAATTTGAACCACGCCACCACTGGCGATGGCACATTGACCGGACTTACTTTGGCAGCTGAAATTGCGCGCAGCGGAAAGTCTTTACAAGAATTATCACAGTTTATGCGTAAACTCCCTCAAACACTTGTCAATGTAGGAGGGGTCGATAAAACACGTGTTGATTCATCTTCACCTCTACAAGAGGCAATCAAAGAAGTCGAGAAAGAACTCGATGGCAAAGGGCGAGTTCTCTTGCGCCCATCTGGTACTGAACCATTAGTACGCGTGATGGTGGAGGCACCAACTCAAGAGTTAGCAGATAAAAGCGCCGAACTCTTAGCGTCGATCGTTAAAGACGAGCTTAGCCTGTAAAAAGAGTTCAACTTAGTTGTTATATAAAAAATGAAGTAATCTTTCAGCTTTTAAGCTGCAGATCACTTCATCATTGATTTTTCTTGCAATAAATTTATTTTCTTTTGGCATATTAAAATTTTATAAGCACAAAGAAGGCTAACCACGATAATGCCTGCTGTTTCAAGAAAAGAAAATCCGGCATACATTAAGAAACTTCCTACAAAAGAAAGTACGGAAATTAAAAACAATACCGATAACTCAAGAAAAAAGAGTCACCGATAAAGAACGAATAAAAACATATTAACCATGACAATAATTACTATTCCCACTATAAGAAAGACGTCATACATTACTTTTCTCGTTTATCATAATTCTTCATTACTTTTTATACTGACGTATCACTTTCACTTTGAATATCATAATGCGCATTATAAACACGCGCTGCAACCTACCCCACAATCCCGGCAGTAACCACAAGGAACACTATCAGCAAGTAGGCAAGATCAGAAAATTCTTCTCCTGTTTTCCCGCATGTGACCAGTTGAATGCCGAACCAGTATAAAACTGCCATGGTCGATATGTAAGGAATATAAATTTTTCCACCATATACATAGTTTTTATGATGCGAAAAAGAAAAGAACGCTCCATAACCCACGAAAATCAATCCCACACATAAACAAAAAACATTCATACAAATTCCTTAAATTTCCCCATCAAAATCCTTAATATATACGGAAAAATAAATGACAGTAAAG
>JAGBKC010000085.1 GCA_017934115.1 Actinomycetaceae bacterium
CACAAGTCATAGCAGCAATAGACCGAGGAATAGCACGCGCAAACGAAGCAGTATCCAGAGCAGAATCCATACGAAAATTCACCATACTCACAAACGACTTCACCGTCGCAAACGGATACCTCACTCCTTCTTTGAAGGTACGCCGCAATCGTATTATTGCTGACTTTTCACATGAAATCGACAAACTTTACACACCACAAAATTAACGGAAGACACAAACATGAATACGCCTACAGAAAAAAACATATCTTTTACACCTGCTAAAATCAAAATCACCTCTGAGATGACGATCCCGAAGGTTTTTCGCAGAATAGCGCGAGAGAACAAAAAGCATATCGCTATTGAACGTAAAACCAGTGTGAACACGTGGCTTCCTGTGACGTGGCAGCAGTTTGAGCATGAGTATCGTTCTCTTGCCCGTGGTTTCATTGGCCTTGGCATCCAACCAGGCGATAGAGTCGCCCTTATGTGCCACACCAGCTACGAATTCTCCCTCATCGACTTCGCACTATGGTCAATAGGAGCAAGCGCCATCGCCATCTACGAAACAGACTCAGCTGAACAAGCACAATGGATCATCGAAGACTCACACTGCCGTTTTGCTGTTGTAGAAAATCTTGGTATGGAAGCTATCGTAACAACTGCACAAAAAAGCTGCCCGTTCTTAGAAAAGATTTTTGTTCTCGACCATGAAGCCCTCAATACTATTGCCAGCATTAGTGAAGAGATAAAAGACGATGAAATAGATGCACGCATCGATAACCTGAAAGCCGATGATGTTGCTACTATCATTTACACCTCTGGCACCACCGGCAAACCTAAAGGTGCACGTATCACACACCGTAATCTTTTAAGTGTGGCAATGAATGGACCTCTCGACGATGACTTATTCAACCTTATTACAGGACGCGATAAGCGTAATCTTATCTTCTTGCCAATGGCGCACGTTTTTGCACGTTTCACTAATATTATGGCCTTGTACGCAGGAAATACTGTAGGCTACACAGCTGATATCAAAAATTTGGCTGCAGATATGCAATCATTCAAACCAACATATATTTTGGCTGTTCCTCGTGTTTTTGAAAAGATTTATAACGCAGCAGACGCATCTACAGGTAAAGGAGTCAAACATAAATTATTCCGTCACTATGTAAATATCGCCATTCAATATTCAAAAGCACTCGATACCCCAGAAGGACCCTCACGCCGCCTACGTATAGAACATCGCTTAGGTTCTAAACTTATTTTTTCAAAGCTGCATACCATTATGGGAAACAATCTACAGGGAGTTATTTCTGGTGGTGCTCCTTTGGGTGAACGTCTGGGGCATTTCTTTAGAGGCATTGGTATTACCCTTCTTGAAGGCTACGGCCTTACCGAAACATCTGCACCTTGCTGTGTTAATCGTTTGGGAAACATTAAGGTAGGCTCCGTTGGGCTTGCTTACCCTGGATGTCATATCACCAGTGATGAACATGGTGAGTTGTTGGTGAAGGGTGATTCTGTGTTTGATGGTTATCATAATAATGACGAGGCAACACGTGAAGCGTTCACTGAGGACGGCTGGTATAAAACAGGCGACATCGGCACCATCGACGACAACGGATACGTCTGGATCACAGGGCGCAAAAAAGAACTCATCGTCACAGCAGGCGGAAAAAACGTTGCCCCCGCAGTACTCGAAGACCGCCTACGAGGACACCCACTCATCTCCCAAGTCGTCGTCGTCGGAGACCAAAAACCATTCATCGCAGCACTCATCACCCTCGACGAAGAAATGCTGCCCACATGGCTTACCAACCACAACCTCCCACCCATGTCAGTCCACGAAGCAAGCACAAACCCACAAGTCATAGCAGCAATAGACCGAGGAATAGCACGCGCAAACGAAGCAGTATCCAGAGCAGAATCCATACGAAAATTCACCATACTCACAAACGACTTCACCGTCGCAAACGGATACCTCACAGCTTCCATGAAAGTGAAACGCGGAAAAGTCCTCAAGGATTTCGCTCACACCATAGAAGAAAAACTCTATACAAAATAAGGAACGACAACATATATAAAAAATGTGAGGAAATATTTCCTCACATTTTTTATATAAACATTTTTACATGACATCCAGGTTTTAATCTTTCGATAGCCATCGAATACTGCGATACAAAAGTTGTGTAGCACCCGGCATAAAACCTGAACCATGGTGATAACACGAATCCATGGTAGACACTAAAATATCAGCTTCGAAGGTCTGATCGTCATAATAAATAATGCTTCCAAAAGGATTAACATTTTCTTCTTCCAAAATCACCAAAGGAACAGCGCCCTCTGGCGGGAACAATGCACCATGAAAATGCCAATGCACAGAATCATCATTAAGATATTCCCACATCCAATGATCTGTATTGACATTACGACGAAGGGTATCTTCACCTGTACGCCATGCCCAAAAATTTGTTGGACGCTCTTCTTCACGTGTGCCAGGTAACCAAGAACCAACATCATTCGCACCGTCAACATAAAGTTTTTTTCCTGGTGTAGCTAAAAACTTTATAATGAAGGGAATAATGCGTTCAAACTGTCCGCGATGTTCACGCCCTGCAATCAAAATGGAATCACATGCAAAAATATCTTTTTCTTCTATCTCAGGCAAATATAAATCAACCAGTTCAAAAGAATGAAGAAAAGGATCTTTCAAACATGCAAGATGATAAAAACTTCCCGAATGAATAAAACCAATCTTTCTAGGCATGTTCATCACCACTTAAATATGCTAAGACACGTGGACGTAAATACTTCTTTTCTCCGCACGTCGTATCAAAACCTTCTAGGTCATTACCACTATGCATAATAACTTCACCACGACCAAGAGGATAAACAACATCGACAGGTAATTGACCAGAGCCAATTCCGTTGACTACCACAGCATCATCAGACAACCCGACCATATAAGCTCGAGCATAAAAACCGCCTACACCAATATCGAGAAGTTCTTCAAATGTATGTTCGCCAGGAACACCCGTGCGCAACAGTAGATCTTTCATCTCAATGCCTTCCCATATAGGGTGCTCATTGACACGTGTGAGCCAAATATCGTCTACACCGTGGAACATGAGTTTTCTCCATACAGGCATTTTCGGTAAAAATGGAAGGACAGGCTGACCGTTAACAAGAACGCGACCACCATTTTCAACCCATGATGCGATTTTCTCTTGGTGTTTCAACAAAAACCTCTGATCGCACCCCATAGAGATAATCAGTCCGACATATTTCGATAAATCAATACTAGGAAGTGAATAAACGTCAAAGTTTTCACAGCCGTTTTTCACTCGATCCATATCGGTTACTTCGCCCATGACAAGGCGAGCTATTTTCTTTTCTGTCATATCTCTTACTTCTGTAATGTTGCGTACTTATCACTACCAGCGTTAACGTCAACACGTAAAACATGATCGATATCTTCATCAGTCATGTCATAGTTGTACAAGTACTTGATTTCTTCTTTCATCATGGTACGCAAATCAACTTTATACTCATCTGGATGCAAGAGATAAGCGACCCAGTTCCACATCAATGGCGATTCAGCACATGGAACTTGCCAGCGATAAACACCAAGTGGTGTTTTATATACGCGCTTATTCTTCACAGCGCTCAAAGATTTCAATTGCTCATCATTATAGATATCATCAGGAGTTGATTCATCAAATGCCGAAAGCATGATAACTTCAGGATCCCAAGCAATCAGATCTTCCTTCGAAAGAATGCCTTCATCTGAAACATCGTCAGAAACTTGCTTTCCACCAGCCATTTCAAAATAATAATGCTGGTAATCTTCTTTGTTTGCAGCACTTAATTGTTCACCATAAGAAAGAACGATTCCCGTTGTTACATCAACGTTAAGCTGAGAAATCTGATTTTTCACAGCATCTGCCTTTGTGTGCATGCCGTTAATGATTTCCTGAGCACGGCTTTCTTTACCAAGAATCTTACCAAACAAGTCAATCCATGTTTCCAAATCTTCTTGAGTTCCATATTTCAAGCCGACAACAGGAATACCAGCTTTTTCAATGGGCTCAATGATTTCTGTTCCCATATTTCCCCACTGGATAACCACATCAGGCTTTAAGGCAAGAATAGCTTCCATATCAGGCACAAAGGAAGAATCACAGATGGTCTTTGCATTTGTTGCTACCTCACCGAAAATCTTTCCAATGATTCCACCTTTGTTTGCCTTCAATGATGATTCATTGATACCAACGATTTTATCGTAACTACCATCAACAGCTGCGATAATAGCAGGACTTGGTATAACTGCCGTTGCAATACGTTCAGCTGGTTTATCGAGGCGCACTTCTTTGCCACGCTGATCGGTAAACACAATTGCTGAATCTTTTGTGTCAGCAGTTTTTGCACCAGTTGAACATGCCGAAAGACCACTGACAGATAAAATACCAACAAACATCACTGCAATGAGTGATTTAATTTTCTTATACATATATTTTATTCCTTTTCCTTAAACGATGTGCACAGTACGGATATACCTACACACTTAACCAATGTAAAGATTGCAAAAGATGGGTTGTTGCTCCTGGCATAAAGCCCATTCCATGGTGAAAAGAAGCATCCATCTGGCTCACCACAATAGGAGCAGCAAAACTTTGATCGTCATAATAAACAATAGATGTACATCCATCATGATTATGTTCTGGAACATCCACTAAAGAAACAGCATTTTCTGGAAGCTCCATTGCTCCATGGAAATGCCAATGAAAAGAAGGTTCAGTAAAATAATTCCACATAAGCGACTGGGGATTCTTATTTTCTCGCCCTTGATTATCGCCAATGCGCCATCCCCAAAAGTTCACTACTCGTTCTTCAGTTTTTACCCCCAATAATGCTTGGGTATCATTTTCACCTTCAACAACCATCTTATGATGGGGATCATCTAAAAAATGTTGGAAAGTTGGTAAAAATTTTCTAAAAAACCGTTTGTGCATATAGTTTGTCAAAAGAAGACTATCGCATGCCAGAATTTCTTCTTCAGTGAGTTTTGGCAAATAAAGAGGAACAACATCAAAAGCCTGAACGAGAGGATCTTTCAAGCAAGTCAATTGATAAAAACTACCACTATGTAAGTAACCAATTTTTTTCATTTATTGCTCCTTGTAAAATAATCGATCACACGCGCTCGCATATCGTATTCACACCCAAAAAATTGCGTATTAAAGAAATCTAAATCAATTCCGCTATGCATAATAACTTCCCCATTTCCTAATGGATAAGAAATATCTATGGGAAGATGCCCTGTTCCAATACCAGTAATAACTTTTGCTCCAGATGGAAGATTCACCATGTAATTGCGAGCATAAAAACCGCCAACGCCATATTTATCTCGCATTTCTTCAAATGTATGGTTCCCAGGAACACCGGTACGCATTAACATATGCGTCATATCAACGCCATCGAAAATAGGATGCTTTTCTAAACTATGAAGCCAAATATCATCAACTCCATGAAAGAAAAGCTTTCGCCATTGTGGCATATTCTCTAAAAAAGGAAGAACGGGATGCCCATTTACTAATATTTTTCCTCCGTTTTTCACCCATGCATTTAGTATATGCGAATGTTCATGGAGAAAAATTTGGTCGCAACTAGAACCAATAATGATTCCAGAGTATGTATCAAGATTTTGCGAAGGAAAATCGTAAACTTCGCAGTAATCATACTTGTCACATGCTTGCCAGCCAACACCATCAGTCATATCCTGATTGATGCGTAAAATATCAGACATTATACATCCCGTTCTCTTATGATATGTGCGTATTACTTACTTAGATGCTGAAGCTCCGAACAACTTTTCGTAGTTCGCACTTCCCTTATTCATATCCATACGGAATACTTTGTCTAACTGCTCATCAGTAAGTTCTTTATTGAAAAGGAACTTCATTTCTTCACGAGCCTTTTCGCGCACGTTGACACCACTATCATCTGGGCGCAAAACAGCATTCATCCAATACCACATCAAATAATTTTCAGCACATGGTATCTGCCATGGGAAAATACCAGTTGGCGTCTTATAAACACGCTTATTCTTCACTGCCGATAATTCTTTGAGCAATGGATGATTAAGCACATCATCAGGAGTTGCTTTTCCAAGACCAGAGATAAAGATGACATCAGGATTCCATTCAATGAGTTTCTCAACAGTGATTTGACCACTTGAATCAGGAATGCCTGTTGCTACACCAGTTGCATTAGTTGTATCAAAATTTTCTTTATCATATGATTGATCTGCAGAGAATGCTGAGAAAGCAGCATCTTCTACCGAAACAAGAGTAATGGCTGAGACTTTGTCTTTATCCTTTACTTTGTTGTTAATTTCCGATCGTGCATCGTCAAACTTCTTCACTATCTGCGATGCACGGTCTTCTTTAGCAAGCAATTGACCTGTAATAGAAATCCATCCTTTAAGGTCATCTAATGTACCGTAGTTAAGACCAATTGTCGGCAAACCTGCATCTTGAAGATGCTTCATATCTTCGTAATGCCACTGAACAGCAGAATCAGCATTCAACTTTGCCAAAACCTCTGGGTCAACATCAAAACCATCAGTGGTAATAACTGTTGTATTAAGAGATTCTGGATAGAGATCTCCAGCAACCGAACCTTTATTCAAGGCAAGTGTTGTTTTATTGATGCCAACGATACGATTCCAGCTACCATCATCAACAGCAGTGACAACCTCTGGATAAGGAATAATTGCTGTTGCAATGCGCTGAGCTCCATGTGGGGCTTTCACCTCACGCACAGGATTCGATTGATCCTTAATGACTACTGTACTTTCTTTATCGTTATTTGCATCTTTAGCGCCAGCGCCGCAAGCTGCAAGAGAAAAACTTAATATCCCTGCAAGAGGTAATAAAAAGAGGTTTTTCTTTTTCATTTTCCATCCTTTATATATCAAACAGAAACATATGTTTCTTGTTTATGGAAGACCGGAACGACCACGACATGAGGTTGTTCCTGAACGGTAATATCGTCAACGACGATATGTGTTCCGTACAATTCACTGAGCTTCTCACCTGTAAGAAGCTGTTTGATTCCTCCGTGCTCTACACGACCTTCTGGCGGCATGCACAGCAAAGAATCAGCAATGAGTGCCGCATGCGAAGGGTCATGAGTTGTGAGGATAATTCCCATTGAGGACTGCGCCAAAGAGGAACAAATCTCAAGGACTAGCATTTGATTTTTCAAATCAAGTGCCGATGTCGGTTCATCCAACACCAAAGTTTTTGGATCCGTAGCAATAGCGCGGGCAATAAGAACAAGTTGTTTTTGACCGCCTGAAAGTTCTCCGTAACTTTTTTGTGCCAGATGGGCGATTCCAACTTTTTCTAAAGAATTAAGGGCAATTTCTTTTTCTTTCTTGCCAGGTGTTTCCCATGCTTTCATCTTTGATGCACGGCCCATCATCACCATATCGATAACAGGAAAAGAAACCGAAGTATGCTTAGATTGAGGAACGTACCCCACAAGGCCATCCGTATAGACGCTGCCTTCCGATGGCTCTAAAAGATGCGAAAGCGTTTTCAAAAGAGTTGTTTTGCCGCGAGCATTAGGGCCTAAAACAGCCATGATATGACCAGGTGGCACTTCAAGGTCTAATCCCCTAAAAAGATAATTATCTTTTATGTAGTACTTACCTAAATTTGTTGCTTTAAGCATGGCCCAACTCCTGACTACGATTCTTGAACAGCAGATACGCAAAGAAAGGAGCACCGATAAGTGCTGTAATAACACCTAAGGGTATCTCGCCTGCTACTGCTGTACGAGCAATCGTATCAATGAAAACAAGGAACCCCGCCCCAATAATAAAACTTAAAGGAATTACGCGGCGGTAATCTGTTCCCACAAGAAGACGCACTAAATGAGGAATAACAAGACCAATCCATCCGACAACACCAGCAACAGCAACTGTAGATGCAACAATAAGAGCCACCACACTAATGAGGAGGTAACGCATACGCTTTGGATTGACACCTAAAGATTGAGCGTCTTCATCACCAAGTGCCAAAATATTAATGCGCCAGCGCACTGCAAAAATGATAACGAATCCAATAGCTACTGGAATCAAAGCAACAAAGACACTGTTTGTGCTCGCATTAGCAAGCGATCCCATCAACCAGAAGGTAATAGCAGGCAGCGTTGTATATGGATCAGCTAAATACGTTACCAAAGAAACAAGAGCTTGAAAAAATGATGCCGTCACAACACCACCAAGAACAACAGTCAGTATGGGAGAACTAGCGCGTAAAGCAGCAAAAGAAAGAACGATAGCAACAGCAACAATGCCCATTACCATCGCTCCAGCCAAAACACCAATCGAACCAAGACCGACCACGATAGCTAAGACACCACCAAATGATGCACCCGAGGAAACACCAATAACATCTGGGGAAACAAGAGGATTATTGAAAATAGCCTGTAAGGTGCCGCCAGCAACTGCAAGGCCGCCCCCGACAAGCAAAGCCAAAGCAATTCGTGGCATACGAACGAGAAGAATAACAACAGATTGATTGATTTCTACACTTTCAATTCCATCGTTAGGGACAATGAAACTAAAAGAACGCATGAGATAATCTAATAATACTTTAACTACATCAAAAGCATTAACGTAATAGTCTCCAACACCAAGAGCAATAACTGAAACAAGAATAGTAAAAATTACTGACACTAAGCTTACAAGACGCATACGATCTTTTGAAGTGCGTTCATCGGTCTCTACAGTAATAAAATCAGCATTTTTGACATCTATCGTGTCTACATGCTTTTTATCAACAAGGGGCATGATGCACTTTCTCTCAACAAGTAATTACAAAGTTAGGATACACGTCCCTTATTCATTTATGCAAAAAAAATCTTTCGAAAATTAGGATATAAGTCATATAGACAAAGGGCTGGCACTTATAGTACCAGCCCTCTTTTTAAAACGATATGGATATAAAATTATGCTAAATCTAATATGCCCTTACGTGCTTTTCCATCTTTTTCCAATGTAATAACGCGTGCTTTTTCTTCATCATCCGCATCAGCAAGATACTTCTTTACATCAGCAACGCTATGCTGGGAAGGATCGAAGGAGTCATCGTCTGAATTATCATTTGCTGATTCTTTTTTCGTAGTTTGCTGCGAAAAATCAGGAACAATTTCACCTTCTGGAGCTTCACCAATAACATCTACAACATCAACTTGTTACCTTCGGAATCAACAACATTCACAAGGCGCAATGCTGAAAGAACACCTTTACCACGGCGAAGTTCATCTGCAAAGGAAGTGATTTGGTTTGTTTGCACAGCCATCTGAATAAATTGATTAGGGTCAATTCCATACATTTGAGCTTGTTCAACTAAAGAATTAACGAGCTCATCTTGTTCGATAGTGACATTGAAACGCTCAGATATGACATCTAAAATAAGCTGAGTCTTCATACTCTCTTCAACATCTTTGCGAAGTTCCTCTGCATGTTCATCGTCAACTTCTTTGCCCTCAACTTCTAAGCGATGCTTTATTTCATTATCGATAACATCACTATGAACAGGAACGTCTATTTCTTCAGATAAACGCTTGACAAGATCTTCGCGAGCAGCATATACCTGATTTGTTTTCTTATCTTTTTCTACTTGATTGCGTAAATCTTCACGCAATTCTTCTACTGTATCGAATTCAGAAGCGAGCTGCACAAAATCTTCATCTACTTCAGGTAGTTCAGATTCTTTAACAGAAGAAACAGTAACGGAGACATCGCCTTCTTCGCCTTCATGTTCACCACCTGCAAGTGTAGATGTGAAAGTAACAGTTTCACCGGCCTTCGCACCTTTCAAGGCATCATCGATACCAGGAAGCATACGGCCCGAACCAATTTGATAGGAGACACCTTCTGCCCTATCTACTTCTTCACCGTCAATTTCTGCCACCAAATCGATAGTGCAGTAATCATTATCTTCAATAGCGCGCTCTACTTCTTTCAATGTAGAAAAACGCTCACGTAAAGACGTTAAACGTTCTTCAACATCTTCATCACTGACCTCAACAGCATCAACATCGAGAGTATAATTAGCAAAATCTGGAAGAACGATTTCTGGGCGCACACATACAGTGACGTTAAACTTTAAAGGAGTTTCACTGCCCTTTTCAACAGGGAAATCTGTCACATCAACTTCTGGCGCGCTTAATGGGCGCAAATCTTCTTTTTGCAAAGCTTGAGAATAATATCCATCTAAGGAATCGTTAAGAGCTTCTTGCACCAAAGCACCCAAACCAAACTGTGCTTCTAATACACGCCTTGGCACACGGCCTTTTCTGAAGCCAGGAATGTTTACTTGTTTGCTTACCTTTTTTGCAGCTTTATCGATTTCAGGGCTAAATTCTTCAAAAGGGACTTCAATGCTCAGCTTTACTTTAGCTGTCTCAAGTGTTTCAACAGAAGTCTTCACTTTCACTCCGCTCATACGTATGAGGCCGCAGCCTCTTCATTAACTTACATCGATCATTTTGCATAAACAAAATGACATAGTACATTCCACACTTTACGCGATTTTTCTTTGTATCGCGTCTAAAAAGACTAAGACGGGAGAAAGAACACCCTCATTTATTTTTTCCGATAAATCTAAAAGCCAAAATAGAACATACAAACAACACAAAAGCAGCTACAAAAGATGTCATCTGCATCCCATAAGCAAAAGACTCTTTGACCTGATGGATAAAGGAATCGTATGTTAAAGGATACCCATGAAGTATTTTAAGAGCCGAGGAAAGAGATTCTTCTATTGCTTCTTCATGGGGCTCTAAACCACTAGGAACATCAAGACGAACGCGGTAAAGAAAAGAAACCAAAGAGCCAAGAATGGCAATACCAAGCGCTGTTCCTAATTCGTAAGCTGTTTCTGATATTGAAGAAGCAGCACCAGCTCGCTCAGGCGGAGCAGCACTTAATAACACATCTGTAGCAACAGGGTACGCAATACCTGCCCCAAAACCAATAGCTGCCAAGCCAAAAATAAAGCCAATAAAATCAGTAGACAATGCATTGATGCCAACAACAGCAAAACCTAAAGACATTGACAAAAGAGCAAGAGCCAAAGAATTGCCAGCACCATATCTACGTGTAAGCACAGGAACCATCACAACTGCCACAGCGCCAAATATCATGGCAACAACTTCAATATACCCAGCTTTGAGAGGAGAATATCCGCGTACGAGCTGCAAATATTGCGAAAAGAAAAAAAACAATCCAGAAAATGCAAAAATACTCACTAAAGAAACTACAAGAGCCCACGAGAAACTTTTGCTATAAAAAAGTTGAAGATCAAGAATGGGAACCGGAATGCCTCTTTGGCGCATCACAAAAACAACAAGTAAAGCAAGACCTATTGCAAGGGAAACGGTTGGAGCTAAACCAAAACCAGAATGAGCGTATTCTTTGATGGCATAAACCATCAAAAGCATACCAATAGCGCTTAAAAATGCAGAAAAAAGATCGATTTTTTTCTTTTCAGGCATGCGTGATTCCGGAAGAAGAGCAACAGAACCAATAATAGTGATCACCATGATAGGAACATTCACCAAAAAAACTGATCCCCACCACATATGCTCTAACAAAAATCCGCCAACCAGGGGACCTAATGCCATTCCTCCTGTTGATGCAGCAGACCAGACAGTGACAGCTTTTGTGCGTTGAGCATCATCAAGAAAAATATTACGAATCAAGGCCAAAGTGGAAGGCATGATGATAGCACCAGATATTCCTAATAATGCACGCATCGCAATAAGCACATGAGCATCCGTTGAGAAGGCAGCAATAAAGGAAAAAAACCCGAAGGTGACAAGGCCAATAAGAAGCATTCTTTTGCGCCCATATTTATCTGCCAGATTACCAGCAACAAGGAGCGCAGCAGCAAGAGTAAATGAATATATATCACCTATCCATAACACTTGATTAGCTGTTGGTTCAAGAGAAGCAGACAAAGCAGGAATAGCTAAAGAAAGAACTGTATTATCGATGGAAAGAATAGTAGCCGCTAAAGTCAAAACTGCAAGAGCCCACCATTCTTTCGCTCCCGCATGTTCACTATGAAAATCCTTGCGCTTTGCAGCAGCCACATACACTCCTTGTGATTCATCTTGTTGGTACTGACCGTAGCACATTTGAACTCGTTTATCAAAAAAACAAGAATAAAAGTGGTGGTATGGTTCACTAGAAGATAATGAGTTTTTTTTTATTCCCTAGGCTATGCTTATCACGTTGCCTTTTTTAGGCATTATGGTGGCTGTAGCTCAGCTGGTAGAGCACCTGGTTGTGGTCCAGGTGGCCGCGGGTTCAAGTCCCGTCAGCCACCCGTTTTCTCTTTTGTTTTATGTATATGTGTTTTATTTATTCGCCTTAAAATTAGAGTTTTAGAAAATCCTAAGAACTTTGTAGCGGTGCAAAGCACCCGCATAAAAATTCTTCAATGCACTCCCCATGTTTTCTGATAGAACATATTCCTAACTATGTACTACCTATATCTGCACGTTGCCAGATGATCATTGAGAACCCCTACTGCCTGCAAAAATGAATAGGTAATAACCGGCCCCACAAATGCAATGCCGCGCTTTTTCATATCTTTACTCATCTGTATTGAAACATCCGACACAGTAGGTACTTCTTCTGGTGCCCTCCACTTTCCATCAATACGCTTACCTTGAGTAAAACTCCAGATGTACGCATCAAAAGAACCGAATTCTTCTTGTATAGCTTGTACAGCATGTGCATTTTTTCGCACACTAAAAATTTTACTTTTATTGCGTATAAGGCCGGGATTATCTAATAAGTTTTCCAATTCCTCATCACTCATAGAAGCACATGCATGGATCTCGAAATTATGGAACACCTCGCGATACGCTTCACGCTTATGCATGATTGTTTTCCATGAAAGCCCTACACTTGCACCTTCCAGGCAAAGCATTTCAAACTGAAAGCGGTCGTCATGATTTTCCTTGCACCATTCTCTATCGTGGTAAGCCTCTAAAATAGGGTCGCCCTCATACCACACACGGCAATCACCATCACGTATTTCATGTTGTTCTGTTTTTATGTCGCTCATAAAAATATTCCTTATTGCTTTCTCGTAAGTTAATGATAGAAACACTAAAATTTTAGTCCTGATATTAAGAAGTAAATAACACTTTTTTATCGATTAACACAGTTTGAAAACAGAAAATGCATATTTATCGAGTCAACATACTAATCGCTTCATCTTCCGTTGCCACAAAAAACACGTCTTTACCTTTATTGCTTTCATAAATAAAATCGTGAAGCGGTTTACTGGTGTAATGAGAATAGTCGCCATAAATCGCTATACGACCTTCATAGTTGATGATTTTCTGTAAAACATCCCCTGCAAGCCCAGTGCTAAGAATGAAAAAATCTTCACTTATCAGTTCTTTACTTATGACGATATTTTTTGTACCAGCATCATACTTAGCCGCCATCAATACATCTAATGCAGACTGAGCGTCAGTTATGACGATCTCGTTACTTTTTATAACGGCACATATAATGCCGTTCTTCTCGATTTTCGTAAATTTCATTCCTACTCCTCTTTTTCCCTGCCACTAAAGCACTACTTCGCCTGCCCGATACTTGCTAATGTACCACAATATCATGTTTAACTACCTCTCGAATAACACGACTATATGTACAGTTAACGCTTTCACAATATAAAACAACGAAAATACTCACTGCGTAAACAAAATTCTCTACCCTTTTTTTGCCTCATCTGCTTCATACACTTGAGGAATTCGCAGTAACACTCAATTAAGGAGGAAAACATGAGTAAAACACTCTGCTCTATTTGCAACACAAAAATAGGTGCTTTAGCGTGGAAACTACAATAAAAAGCAAAGATACTTGGCATGAATGAATCATAAAATATCATCATTAAACGCCTTCTATTCATGGCCTGCTTGTATGGACTTGCAACCCTGAACTAGACTTTTTCTACAGGGACATTCCAGCTTCTCTGAACTCCACCGGGCTCATGTAGCCCAGCGTCGAATGAATCCGCTTGTTGTTGTACCACCAAACGTAGGCATTGAGCTCAAGCCTTAG
>JAGBKC010000086.1 GCA_017934115.1 Actinomycetaceae bacterium
GTACCGATTTTTCTCTCACCTAAGGTTCTCTCTGAAAGATTATCTAACATACGTGTATAAGGCGTAATCACGTGGGCATTACTGGAAATTTTCAAGGCGTCAGCACTCTTACCACGCGATTCAAGATCATCGATTTCTTGAAACAAAACAGCTAAATCAACAACCACACCATTACCAATAACGGGCGTGCAGTTTTGCGACAAAATACCACTGGGAAGCAAATGCAATGGGAATTTTTGCCCATCGACAACAACTGTATGCCCCGCATTGTTACCGCCATTAAATTTTACGACATAATCGGCTTGAGTTCCACATTGATCAGTAGCTTTACCTTTTCCTTCGTCGCCCCATTGTGCACCTAAAATAACAATTGCAGGCATAGTGCCTCCTCATTTCACAGCATATTTCACTTCATATGCCACATATGTTTACTTCATCTTTGCTAGTAATAAACCACCAAAAGACCAACTTGTATTTTATCTTCACCACTAATCAGATGTGTGAAAATATAAAAACTGTACACATCTGCATATTTTTAAATGCCACCCTTATAAAAAAATTAACGTTTTTCGCTTTGCACTAACCAATAATCTTTCACAATGGCCAGTTTTTCACGCATATAGGACTTTGTGTATGAGTTATTATCGTCGACAGTAGCACATCCCCATGCTTCCATTCCAACTGCGCGAGCATCGTACACAGAACGCAGAATATGAAAATCTTGAGTGACAACAACCGGACGTTTCACGTGATACACATTTTTTGCGCGTTTCATCGACTCCATCGTGGAATATCCTTGACCATCTTCCACAATAGCTTCAGATGGGATCCCATTATTTTCTAACCATGCACGCATCACTTTTGGTTCATTATTTGTGCTCGTACTTCCATCACCAGTAACGAGAATTCGTGGAGCAACACCTTTGTTATAGAGCATAACTGCAGTGCGAAGGCGTTCTTTCAAAGCCTTTGATGGTGAGGAGTATGATACTGATGCACCTAAAACAATCAAATAATCTACATTCATTTTTTCAATAAATTCTTTATTAAAAAAATCAGAACCATCGTAAATAAAACTTCCTGCAGATGCTGACACGTGCTCTTCAGGAGTTTGAGGCTGCGCATCTTCAGAAGAAATCGTCACCGGAAGTGACGAAGGCGAAGAAACATGTGCAGAAGTCTCAGGTGAATGCTCATCCAAAGAATCAGACACAAGAAATTCATGCGATTGCACATACATCGCCACATGCGAAACAATCATAAAAAAAAGTGGCACAAAAAAAACGATGAAGAGACCTAACATCATTTTTTTCAGCAATTTCATCGAAAAATATCCTACCTGTCATGCAAAAAGTTTCCATGAACAACACTACTCATCTCATGCTATTAAATTCACTACGAACGCACACAGAACACTAACAAAAATATTATTCTTCACTAAGATGTAAGGGCAAGGCAAAGGAGGCTGCATTGAAACCTTTTAACCCACGCCTACTTCAACATGCGAAAGATGCAAAGAAGTACATCATACTTCTTGTCATTACAGGCACTTTTTCTACCGCTCTCATTTTGGCACAAAGTTTTTTTATCTCACGTGCCATCACTCCCATTATCGATAAGTCACAAACACTATCTCAAGTAATGTGGGCCGTTTATTCCCTTATTGCCGTCTTCGCAATGCGCATTGCAATTTCTTACATCAATGAAGCCTACGGACACAGAGCTGCTTTACGTACCATCTACGATTTACGCACTCAAGTAATCGAACATGCAGGCAAACTAGGCGAACGCTGGCTTGCAGGGGGAAAAATATCCTCCACCATCACCCTTGTTACAGAAGCCCTTGACGACCTTGAACCCTACTTTGTTAAGTTCTTACCTCAACTCATTCTTGTCAGCACAGTTACCCCCATTACTCTTGGCGTTATTATATGGACAGATTGGATTTCCGCTATTGCCATCATCGTTTGCATGCCCCTTATCCCTCTTTTCATGATTCTCATCGGCAAGCAAACAGCAGAATATTCCAACAAACGCCTTGCCTCTATGCAAGCATTAGGTCAGCAGCTTCTCGATCTTCTCTCTGGTCTTTCCACACTTAAGGCACTAGGGCGCGAAAAAGGGCCACGTCGCACTGTTGCTGAACTCGGCGATGATTTCGCTAAAAAAACTATGAAAACTCTCTACGTTGCTTTCCTTTCTGGCGCAGCACTCGAATTCCTTACTACGCTTTCCACCGCCATTGTGGCAGTTGAAGTGGGATGGCGTTTACAAACTGGCAATATCGATCTATTTTCAGGGCTACTGATCATCATGCTTACTCCTGAAGCTTTCAAACCACTGCGCGAAGTCGGTTCACAATTCCACGCATCTTCTGATGGCGTTGCAGCGGCCGAAGGCGTCTTTGCAATTCTCGATGAACCACTTTCCTCTCATGATGGCATTCTTGAATGCCCCGATCTTTCTTCTTCCACCATTAGATTCGACGATGTCAGTGTAAAAGCACCAGGGCGCACAACAATCGCTCCTGCTCACTTTAACGCAACTATAGAACCACAAAAAATTACTCTTTTACGAGGGAGATCAGGATCAGGAAAAAGCACAAGCGTAAGTACATTACTACGTTTTGTGGAACCATCAGAAGGACACATTTACATCAACGATATCGACATTGCAAACATTTCCCATGAATCACTATGGAAAAACATCACATGGGTACCACAACGGCCAGCCATTATTCCAGGAACAATTCTTGAAAATCTTGGATGCGAAGACGTTTCACAAGAACTTATTGACGCAAGCACACTCACAGGTTTCCACTCAATAGTTCAAGAACTGCCCAAAAAATGGAACACCATTATTGGACATGGCGGCACAGGCCTTTCGGTTGGACAACGTCAACGCTTAGCCCTCACACGCGCTATCATAACCCCTCGTCCTTTAGTTATTTTAGATGAACCTTCTGCACATTTAGACGCCATGAGCGAAGAAGACGTTGTGCGCACGATACAACATCTCAAAGAAAAAGGAAATACTGTTCTTGTAATCGCACACAGAAAATCCATCGATCGCTACGGCGATGCAATTTTCCATGTCACTAGCACCACAACAAGTAAGCAAACTGAAATAGCAACCACACACACATCACCAACGCATAGCCGCACATCAGAGGAAAATCATGAATAGTGTACTACCAAAAAACGAACGCCAAGCCATCAAAAAGACCTTCAAACTTCTTCAGATTTCACCTAAAGAATTTGCACTCTCTGTATTTTTAGGTTTTATGGCCATCGGTTCTGCCGTCTGTCTCACCGCCATTTCTGCTTGGCTCATAGCAAGGGCATCTCAAATGCCGCTATGGATGGACCTCTCTCTTGCCGCCGTTTCTGTGCGTATGTTCGGCATTGGAAAAGCACTTTTTCGATACATCACCAATATTTATTCCCACAAAATAGCACTCTATGGTATGTCAACACTGCGCACACATGTCTATTCTGCTTTATCTTCCTCTTCTACTGACATTGTTACCTCTGTTGCCCGCGGTGACCTTTTAACACGCACAGGCAGAGATGTTGATTCCATCGGAGATCTCGTTGTTCGCGCCTTACAACCAGCCGGTGTTGCCCTAAGCGTTTCACTTCTTTCCATTGGGATCGTCAGCTTTTATTCACCTATCATCGGCGCAATTTTGGCCTTCTGCTTGCTTTTAAGCGGCATTATTTCACCATATATCGCCATGAAAGGCGCACGTATTGCTGAAAAATCTCAAATTCATGACCGCGCAGCATTAGCAGCGCACTCTCTTTCTATCCTCGAAAATTCATCTGAACTTCGGATTTCAGGTCGTCTTGCAGCAATGGAAGCAAAAATGCACGGTACTGAAAAAGATATTCTAAAAAATCGCGATGATGCCGCTCGTCCTCACGCTTTATCAACTGCTCTAGACACACTAGCAATCGGTATCATTACCATCAGCTCGATTTTCATTGGTGCTTACCAAGTAGAACAAGGCACTCTTGCACATATCGGTTTGTGTGTTGTCGTTTTGACATCATTAGCCGCTTTCGAAGCAACACAAACCATGGAAGGCGCAATGGTACAGCTCGTGCGCTCTGCAGCAGCATCTTTGCGCATTACAGATCTTCTGAGCAACGCAAACACAGAAGATGAACTAAACACCACCGACAAAAAAATCACTCTTGAACGCCAAACCCCTCACAAAAAAACTTCCTTGCATATTCGTGATCTCCATATCGGTTGGCCAGATTCTGCTACTCTTGCCGGCCCTCTTTCACTCGACATTCAAGGAAACGAAACTGTTGCTATCGTTGGCCCTTCAGGCATTGGAAAATCAACCCTACTTTACACTTTGGCAGGGATGCTCACTCCTCATAAAGGAAGCGTTCTTTTAGGCGATAAAGAAATCAGCCGTCTTTCACGTGAAGAAGTTTCACATTCTCTCATTCTTACAGCTGAGGATGCACATATTTTCCATACAAGCATTCTCGAAAATATTCGCGTTGCCCGCGGTGACGTCACCGAAGATGAAGCCATTGAACTGCTCAATAAAGCAGGACTTGGGCAGTGGCTTAGTGAACTTCCTGATGGCATACATACGCTCATTGGCGAAAATGCTGCAACAATTTCAGGTGGTGAACGCCGCCGACTTCTCTTAGCGCGTGCTCTTGCCTCTCATGCTCATTTCTTACTTCTCGATGAACCAGGAGAACATCTTGATAATGATACTGCAGATCAACTTATTAAAGATTTACTGCAAGCTGGTTCTAGCGAAAACGGTCAACAACGTAGTGTAATTCTTGTCACACACCGTTTGACCCCCCTCGCATTTGCTGATCGCATTATTTACATTTCTCAACATAACAATATAACTTCTATTCAAGCCATCGGCACTCACAAAGAGTTAATGAAAACGATTCCCGAATATAAATGGGCGGTTGACCACGAAAAATAGTAGCATCTCTTTTTTTAACAAAGCGGTAATGTTCTCATCTCCCGTATGTCATAATGTTAAGTAATGTTAACAAACATGAACGAAACAAAACGAAACAGGAGACAACGATGGTTGATGAGCGCTCACTTACCAACACAACCCTCATGCTTGCCCTCGAACTCACCACACAGCATGACAAAGATGTGATTCTCAAAAATTTTGTCGAATCTGCCAGCGCAATTACCAGAGCAAAGTACGGAGCTATTGGCGTTTTTGACGAAAACGGAAATACCACCGATTTTTTATGGACAGGCATTCCTGACGATCATGCCAAGATGATTGGCAAACCACCACTGGGAAAAGGCATTTTTACTGCAATTCCAGACGATCATTTTCTTATTATCAGTGATATCCAAAGCTACACAAAAGGCACGCAGTGGCCCGCCATGCATCCCCACATGCATAATTTCCTTGGCGCTCCCATACGCATTGAGGATCAAGTATTTGGTCGCCTTTATTTGGCCGATAAACCCACCGCATTCACACGTAATGACGGAAGAAATATCGAACTTTTAGCGCGCGCCTTAGCCATTGCTATCACCAATGCTGAACGTTTCACACAAACACAATCACGTAACCATTGGATGCACGCAATGCATACCATTACAGCATCCATGCTTGATTCTTCCGATGAAATTGCTGCATATCAGCGCATTAACGAAGAATTTTACAAAGTTGGAGAAGCAGATTTATCTCTCATACTTACACAGGATGGCAATGCGTGGACATGCACACAAGCATACGGTTTGCGCGCTGCCAATTTCATTGGTTCTACACTTCCCATTGGAAATAAATTACATACCCTCTTTTCAGATAAAAAAACACACATTACGAATGTGTATGGCGGTGAATCAAATAAAATTCTTGAAATTTTTCCCGATTTTACTAGCGCTTTGTGTACCCCCTTTGTTGTTAAAGACAATATTGTTGCTATCGGAATTCTCTTACGCACACACAATCGTCCAGCATACGATAAGGCAACAGCCGATGTTGCGCATGAAATAACACAAAACATCGCCCAATCACTTCATCTTGCACGCCGTCGTGTTATTGCACAAGCACAAGAAAAAGCAAAAGATCACGCACACATTTCTAATGAACTCCAAGAATACACAATGCGCCAACTTACCGCTTCTGAGCAATCACTCACGACAGTACGCAATGATTTAGCACGTCAAAGTGCTGTTCCACAAACTGTGTTAAACCGCCTTGATATAGCTATTTCCTCTATAGATAATTCAGCTTCAAAAATTCAAACTATTATTGATTCTCTCGATTGATTCCTTATAACACTCCACAATATTCATAGGCTCCATATTTTTATGGGGCCTCACATCTTTATATACGTTCACTCACGTGTTAGTATATTTTTTGATGAGCACTACAATATCGATGTCAACAGGAAATCCTGATCCTTTCGCAATTGTTTCTGAAACAAATGACGTATCAAAAGTGATGACACACATCCTTCGTCTTGTCGAACGCCTCGATACTCAAACCGTTCTCCAAGGTTTCATTGATTCAGCTATCACTATTACTCAAGCCAAATATGCCGCTATTGCTGTTTTGGACCAAAAAGGAAATACCACTCAATTTGTTTACTCAGGAATTCCAGAATCTGTAGCTCAGCATATCGGCCACCCTCCTGTTGGTTTAGGTGTATTTGGAGATATTCCTATTGATGGCTACATCATCGTTAACGATCTTGAAACCTACGAAAACAGACACCCATGGCCAAATAATCACCCTATGATGAAAAACTTCTTAGGCGTTCCTCTTGTTATTCGCGGTGAACTTTATGGGCGCCTCTACATTGCACATAAAGAAGGCGGTTTCACAGAAGAAGATGCACGCAATATGGTCCTTCTGGCTCAAGCTACTACTATCGCTCTCAATAATGCGCGCCTGTATGCAGAAAGTGCTAACCGTGCCCGTTGGATTGCTACTTCTCGATCAATTACCTCAGCGCTTCTTGAAGATCAAGACGAAGAAGAAATTCTTGAACTTATCACGCGAGAAATACGCAAAGTTTCTAATTCTGATGCAGCTTTATTGATCCTTCCTTCTCTTAATGACACATGGATATGCGAAATCACTGATGGCGATGGATCAAGCGATTTTATCGGCATTCAATTCCCTAGCGATGGTCACGCACAAAGCGCTATCCATGAAGGTATCGGTTCTCTTGGCCTTTCCTTAAGTACCAACGAAAACATTATCGAGGAAATACCACTTTTAGCCGAATATGAATCGTCCCTTTATGCACCCATGCTTTCCAATAAAGGTGTTATGGGATTGATTATTCTTCTTCGCAAAGACGACAAACCACAGTTTGATCTCTCTGACCTTTCCATGGCAGAAAAC
>JAGBKC010000087.1 GCA_017934115.1 Actinomycetaceae bacterium
AATCAATACAGCTCAACTCTCTTACAATGCTCACAAAAAACACTTATTAGCGGCCACTCTGCCTTTAGTTACTGGAATACATACTCTTTACACGCCATAGGCATCACGAACGACCCGGAAGAAGAACCAACATTGACACGTATCAATGCCATTAGTGAAAAAATCAAAAGTGATAAACTAACGACGATCTATCAAGAAAGTGGCGAAGAATCAGCAGCCATTTCCACTCTTGCTCAAGATAACAACATCACTATTCAAACACTTCACACTTTAGAAAATGAACCTGAAAACGGCGACTATATTAGTACAATGAAATCAAATCTTGAAACTCTTCAACAACATCAGCAATGCACTACAACTAAGTAACGAGGTTATGATGTCTCACGCCATTACAGTCACTAACCTATGTGTCTATTACAACTCAACTCCCACCATCAACGACCTCTCTTTCTCCATTCCCACAGGGCACACCTATGCCTTAACTGGACATAATGGCTCTGGAAAAACAACACTCCTTAAAGCATTACTCGGCATTAATTCCAATATAAAAGGAGATATCACACTTCTCGATCACCCAATTACCTCATTGCCTTATAAACACATTGGATACATTCCACAGCATGTAAGTGCACGTGGCGCTATTCCAGCAACAGCTCTCGAAGTTGTAAAATCTGGCACTCTCACACGAACATCACTTTTCCACTATCATCGCCGCTCCACTTCAGCCAAAGCTCGCGAACTTCTCAAAAAAGTGGAACTCGAGGATAAAATGAATGAGCATGTTCAAACTTTTTCAGGTGGGCAAATGCAACGCGTTTCCATTGCTCGCGCCCTCATGAAAGACATTGATCTTCTCATTCTAGATGAACCCCTCAATGGCATTGATGTACATTCGCGCACGATACTCTACAACATCCTTGAAAATCTCAAAAAACAAGGATGTACGATTGTATGCGTTCTCCACGACATGACACCACTAGCCAACCTTATTGACAACGTCATAGAGCTTGATCATGGAAGTATTTCCTTTCATGGACCATACTCATCATACACAGGAACAACCACAACCAATCACCATGAACCATATGAAACCACGCAAATGATTCGCCACCATGCTCCCACACTTACAGGAGTTCACCGATGACAGATATCCTCAATGAGCCACTCACCCAAAGAGCACTCATTATTGCTTTTTTAGTTGGCCTTAGTGCACCCGCCATCGGTATTTACTTAGTACAAAAAGGAATGTCACTTATGGGAGACGGCATTGGGCACATCTCCCTCACAGGCGTTGCCCTTGGATGGTTAGCAGGAACAGCATGGAATCTTGAACCTCACGATACACTTGCTATTCCAGGAGCCATACTCTTATCAATTCTTGGCGCATGGACAATTGAAATCATACGATCCAAAGGAAAAACACAAGGTGATGTTGCACTGGCAATTCTATTTTATGGAGGAATCGCAGGTGGTATCATTCTTATTTCTCTTGCAGGCGGAACGACAACGAACCTTATGAGTTACCTTTTTGGCTCTCTGTCTACCGTATCTGTTTCAGATTTATGGTATACGCTTATTCTCACCATCGTTATCATAAGTATCACTCACATACTATCGGGACCCTTCTTCTCTGTCTCTCACGATGAAGAATTTGCCATATCTAGCGGATTACCCATCACTTTTCTCAATATCACTCTCGCTACACTCACCGCACTTACCGTCTCAATATCCATGCACGTTGTCGGTGCTCTCCTTGTATCAGCCATCATGATCGTCCCTATTGCAACCGCCCAGCTTCTGGGCAACTCTTTTGCTAAAGTGCGTATCTTATCTACTACTATCAGCATTGTAAGTTGCCTCTTAGGTGTTATTATCACCAGCTATTACCCCCTCTCCCCTGGAGCAACAATCGTTGTTCTTCTTATTGGTATCTATGCATTAACAGCAATAGTCAAAAGCACTATCACTTTTCTTCGCAAAACTTTCGCCACAGATTCATAAAAGGAAACAACATGGTTCGCACATCACATAACACACGCACAATGATCATGGAATATATGAAAACGATCGACACCTTCATATCAGCCCAAGATGTCTATACAGCCTTACAAACATCTGGCAAAAGTATCGGCTTAACAACTGTCTACCGCAACATACAAGGCCTAGCCAACGATGGAGAACTCGATACCCTGCAAAAAGATAGTGAGATTCTTTATCGCAAATGCACCACAACCACCCACCATCATCACCTTGTATGCGTATCGTGTGGATCAACACAAGAAATACATGATGATCTTTTTGAGCAATGGAATACCAGCATCGAAAAGGCAACAGGATACACAAATATTCACCACCAACTTGAACTAAGTGGTTTATGCGAAGAATGTGCCTAAATAATAAAAATTTCCCTTAAAATATGCGTATGCCTATCCTTACTTTTATCTTTGGTGTCGATATACACAACATCATTGAATCCATTACAACAACAGTAAAATCACTGCCCACCTACGTTATTTTTATTTTCTTCATTTTTGGTGCGGGTATGCGTTCACAATCTTTTTATTGGATGGGAAAACTTGCATATTACATCATCAACCGCCCTAGCTCTCCTGTACAATACACAGCTGCCGCTAAGTTGCATAATAAACTTCAAAAAAAAGCCCATGATAAAGAAACACAAAAGACCATCGAACAACTTCAAACAAAAGGACTCATTCTTATACCTCTATCTTTCATTACCATCGGTCTTCAATCACTTGTGCAATTAAGCGCAGGAATAATCAACCTTGCATGGTGGAAATACACACTTATCGCTATACCAGGATGGATACTTTGGGCATCAATTTACACCTTCGCCAGCCTCGCTATCATCAAAATGCCTGCAACCACACTTGCTCTTGCCATCATTATCGGTCTGGGTGTATATATTTTTCGAACTCATCATAAAAGAAAGGAACACGAATGAACAGCATAGAAGTAACAACACCTATCAAAATGGCACAGTTTCTCAAACTTGCCAATATTGCCGAAAGTGGCGCTCATGCACGTAAGCTCCTTGAAGATGGCTTCATCTACCTCAATGGAGAACAGGAAATACGACGTGGAAAGCAACTTCACCACAATGATATTGTTACATATAATGACAACGAAGCGAGATATGAGTTCCTTGTAGTAAGCATGAACAACTAACCTTTAATGCAGTCCTTACCAAAAATAATGCGAAGTTCTGCCATTAAATCTCCATCTTGATGAACAAAATATTCGTTACCCACCTCAACAATCGATACAGAGTTTTGACGCTCCACATGCAAACGCACTGGCGTAGAACCACTGTAGCGCGCAAGAATTTCAGCAAGTTTTTTCATATTTTGCTCCGTACATTGGCGTTCCATAATCGCCACATCCAATACACCTGAATTCATGTGGTCAGTTTCAGGAAAAATAACATCTTGAGCGCTAAAACTAAAACCATCATCACGTCGCTGTACTCGTGCTTTTATCTGTACAATAGAATCAACTGTTAGGTTTTGACCTACTCTTCTATACACAGACGAAAAAACACCAACATCGACAGATCCCCCCAAATCTTCCACAATGAGGCGACTATATGGATTACCTTTTTTCGATACTCGATGTTCAGCAGAAGTAATCATGCCGGCAATCGTCACACTCATACCATCAGCTAAATTTTCATCATTAACCAAACTCATAATGTTTCTATCACTAAGTTTGGCAAGAACAGTTTCGTAATCGGAAAGCGGATGATCAGAGACATAAAGACCAAGCATGTCTCGTTCATAGTTGAGCTTTTCTCTCTTTTCCCACTCAGGTATATCGGGAATATCAACTTCCACCTTCATCTGAGAAGGTCCACCTTCACCTAAAACAGAAAACAAATCATATTGTCCTACTGCTTCATTCTTTTTGATGTTTGCAGCGTTTTCTGTTGCTTGTTCAGAACACGCCAACAGTGCCGAACGGCTTACTCCAAAAGAATCAAATGCACCCGACATAATCAATGCTTCAATCGTCTTTTTATTCAAAGTCGCTAATGGAACTTTCGACAAGAAATCTTGAAAAGACGTAAAGGCACCTTGTTCTTCACGTGCCTGGATAATACCTTCCACTACCGCTGTTCCCACATTGTGAATTGCAGACAAACCGAAACGAATGGAATCACCAACAGGAGCAAAAACAGGCGAAGATTCATTAACATCAGGAACAAGAACAGTAATATTCATACGCCGCGCTTCTGCCAAATAGATAGCTAATTTATCACGTTTATCCTTATTTGAGGTCAACAAGGCAGACATGTATTCCAAAGGATAATGAGCTTTTAAGTAGGCAGTCCAAAAAGAGACAACTCCATAACACGCCGAATGGGATTTATTAAAAGCATATTGAGCAAAAGGAACAAGAACTTCCCAAAGAGCATCAATGCACTCACGAGAATATCCATTCTTGAGCATACCGTCAGAAAAAGATTGGAATTGCTGCTCAAGAACATCCATCTTCTTCTTTCCCATAGCCTTACGCAAAGTATCTGCCTGCCCCATAGTAAAGCCAGCACAAATACGAGCAATTTGCATCACCTGCTCTTGGTAGACAATCAAACCATATGTAGGACCAAGAACTTCTTTCAAAGGTTCTTCCAACTCAGGATGAATTGGAGTTATATCCTGCAAACCATTTTTACGCAAGGCATAATTCGTGTGCGAATCCATTCCCATAGGACCAGGACGATACAGAGCTGAAACAGCTGAAATATCTTCGAATTCCGTAGGTTTCATTTGTTTTAAGAGCGTTCGCATACCAGAACCATCAAGCTGGAAAACCCCTAAAGTTTCAGCACTTTGGAGCAATTGGAAAGTTTTCTCATCCGTTAAAGGAATATCTTCCATTACTGGACGTTCTTTACCATTAGCTTCAATCACATCTAAAGTATCTTCAATTGTTGTCAAATTCGACAAACCAAGGAAATCCATTTTCAAAATGCCGAGCTCTTCACATAAAGGATAGGCAAATTGCGTAATGATAGCACCATCTTTTGCGCGTTTCATCAAGGGAATAACATCTGTTAAAGGCACTGATGACATCAAAACAGCACAAGCATGAACGCCCCACTGACGTGTCAATCCCTCTAAACCCTTTGCTAAATCATAGACACTCTTTGCATCTTGATCATTATTAAGAATTTCTCTAAATTCTGATGCTTCTGCATAGCGATCGTCATTTTCGTTAAAAACATTTTTCAAGGAAATATCTTTACCTTGCACAGAAGGCGGAAGAGCCTTTGTGAGACGATCGCCCATTTCATAAGGAAAACCAAGAACACGAGCAGCATCCTTCAAAGCGTTCTTCGTTTTAATGGTTCCAAAAGTCACCACTTGTGCCACATGGTCTTTACCATATTTTTCTTCCACATAGGAAATAACTTCATCTCGCCTGCGATCGTCAAAATCAACGTCAATATCAGGCATAGACACACGCTCTGGATTAAGGAAACGTTCAAAAAGGAGACCATGTTCAAGAGGATCTAACTCAGTAATTTGCAAAGCATAGGCAACCATCGAACCAGCACCAGATCCGCGCCCTGGGCCAACTCGAATTCCGTTACGCTTTGCCCACAAAATATAATCTGAAACCACAAGGAAGTAACCAGGGAAACCCATCTGGCGAATAACGCCAACTTCATAATCAGCACGTTCACGGACTTCACGCGGCACATTTCCTTTATAACGAAAATCTAGACCTTTATTGACCTCTTTCACAAACCATGAATCAATTGTTTCTCCCTCAGGTACTGGAAAAACAGGCATATAATTATCTGACTCAAAACTTACATCACATCGCTCGGCAATAAGCAAAGTATTTTCACATGCTCCTGGAACATCACCAAACAGATCATACATTTCTTCAGCACTGCGCAAGTAATAACCTTCTCCATCGAAGGTGAAGCGATCAGGATCTTGTAAGGTAGATCCTGAATTAATGCACAACATAGCATCTTGCACGCTCGCATCTTCTTTAGTGGTGTAATGAGAATCATTTGTTGCGATGATGGGCGCATTGATTTTTTTTGCCAATTCCAAAAGTTCATTACGTGTTCGGCGCTCAATAGCATTATTGTGATCCATGAGTTCAACAAAATAATTTTCTTTACCGAAAATTTCTTGCATTTCTCCTGCGGCGCGCAACGCTTCGTCCCATTGACCTAGACGCAAACGAGTTTGCACTTCACCAGATGGACACCCCGCAGTACCGATTAATCCTTCATGATACCGTTCCAACAATTCTCTATCCATACGCGGCCATTTACCCATTTGACCCTCAATAGACGCTAAAGAATCCATACGAAAAAGATTGTGCAGACCTGTATTGTTATAGGCCAGTAAAGTCATGTGCGTATAAGCACCACGAGCAGAAACATCATCAGAACGCTGTTCTTCAGTCCCCCATAAGACCCTATCACTACCAAACCGTGATGTTCCAGGTGTCATATATGCTTCAACACCTATGATTGGCTTTACACCGCGAGCTTTTGCAGTTTTATAAAACTCGTAAGCTCCAAAACAATATCCATGATCGGTCACCGCTACAGCACTTTGGCCAATACGTTTTGCTTCATCTACCAGTTCATCTAATTTCGATGCACCATCAAGCATGGAGTATTCACTATGGACATGCAAATGAACAAAATCTTTAGCCATACCCCTATCCTATAAGACAACTATGTCATTTCAAGAATAGACAATATGTTATGAAGATATCGATATAAACACTTGCTAGGAGCTATAAATACCTTCTCGCATTATATTCAAGGATTCATCAAGATCTTTCGGATAAGGAGCTTCGAATGTCATCCATTCTTCCGAGAGCGGATGAGTAAATGATAGACGTCGCGCATGCAACCATTGTCGCTCTAAATGCAAGCGCCGAGATATGCTTGGATCAGCGCCGTACACTCCATCACCTACACACGGATGTCCAATTGCGCTCATATGAACACGAATTTGATGAGTTCTACCTGTTTCCAGGTTTACTTCTAAAAGAGCAGCGCCAGGCATAACTTCAAGAGTTACATAATGCGTGATAGAGGGACGTCCACCCTCAACGATAGCCATTTTCCACTGCTTTGATCCCGAATGACCAATTGGCGCGTCGACCGTTCCCTTAAATGGATCTGGATGCCCCTGCACAAGAGCGTGATACACTTTTTTCACCTTACGATAACGAAAAGCATCTTTGAGAACAGAATAAGCAGTATTTGATTTTGCAAGTACCAAACATCCGCTTGTTCCTACATCAAGACGATGAACGATTCCATGGCGCTCTTGAGGACCATATTCGCAAAGCATCACACCCATATCTCTTAAGGTTCCTAATACATCTGGACCTTCAAAATTAAGGGAAGGATGCGAGGCTAATCCATGCGGCTTATCAATGACGACAATATCATCATCTTCATATAACAAAGGAATTTCGGCGTCTGAACTGCGAAAAACAACTTCTTTCTTCATTGGCAATTCAACATCTAAAATAGATCCGGCAACTACTTTTTCGGATTTTTTAAGTGGTTTCCCATGAAAAAAAATTTTGTTCTCATCACACATTTTCGCTACTGTTGAGCGACTTAACCCTGTCATGACACTCACAGCAGCATCTGTGCGCATACCGCCCAAACCATCAGGAACCATATACATATGACTATCACTCACGAAGATCCTCCTCGTTAGTTTCAGCAGATGAAATGCTCATCACTCGAACATTATCAGAAGAATCTTGATGAATAAAAAGAACATAAATAGCAACGACAATAACGCCAATATTGATGGCAATATCCGCAACATTGCCCGTAACAGTATTGCCATATGTAATAAAATCAACTACTTCCCCACGCGCAAAGCCTGGAGCACGTGTAATGCGGTCAATAAAATTACCTATCACACCACCAAAGACGATACTTAAACCTGTGCGCAATAAAGGATGAGAATACTTCCATGCCACTACAGGGATAATCAGGAGAACAATAAAACTAAGCAAGGTAAAAACATAGGTATAACCAGTAGCGAACGAGAAGGAAGCTCCAGCATTAAACCGCAAATTAAAGGACAAAAAAGGAAGAAGTTCTATTCCTCGAATATCAGATAATGCACGAATAGCCCATATTTTTGTGAACTGATCTGCTAATACAATTAGAAATGCAAGAACCATGTAAATAACAACAGAAAGAATTTTCTTCTCTTTCTTGTCAACACCACCATAAATGACACATAAAAAAGTGGTGACACATAATGTACCACCACTTTTTATCAATACGAATTAGTTGCTCTGAGAGTTCGACTCAACACTTGTCAAAAGCTGTTCGAGGTAACTCTTCAAACGTGTACGATAATCGTTCTCGAAAGCATCCAAACGCGCGATTTCCTTTTCAAGATGAGATTTCTCTTGTTCAAGTTTTGCAAGAGTTTGAGTACGCTTTGTTTCGGCTTCGTTGATAATTTCCTTACTCTTCACTTGAGCAGCAGCAATAAGACGTGAAGATTCTTCTTCACCCTTTGTGACCTGCTCGTCATAAACCTGCTGAGCAAAAACAAGAACGCCAGCAGCCTCAGAAGCAGCAGAACCTTGCTGCGAACCAGCTGCAGGAACCGTAGGCATTGATGCAGTTGACGCACCAGCATTCTCAGATGCACGAGCTTCTGCAATCTTCAATTTATTGGTTAAAGCTTCATTTTCCTCAGTTAACTGCTTAATAGTTTCGGCAACGCGATCAAGGAAATCATCTACTTCATCTTGATCATAACCAGTTTGAACTGATACAGGATCCTTAAAACGCATATTAATAACGTCATGGTCTGTCAATAACTGCATATCAAGTGGCATGGAAACTCCCATATTATCGTTTTTTCTTTCACGGGCATTCAAGCCACGTTTACATACTAGACTACAACAAAATTAACAAAATGCACACTAATTACATACATTGCTCTCTCATCAGGTACAACACACCCTACTTATATATACTCATTAATAAAAACGAATGATGAAACTATCAAGAAAGCTGACAGCCATAAAAAGAACAATAAAACCCAAATCAAAAGCAACTGGCCCCATACGCAATGGAGGAATTATTCTTCCAAGAAAACGTAAGGGAGGATCCGTTATGCCATAAACAAAATTTGCCATAACAAGCAAAAAACCAGTTGGTTGCCATTCAGGCATAAGAACACGTATCAAATCGAGTACAGCTCGACCAGCTAAAACAAAAAGATACAGACGTAACACAACGTCACATATCAAAATAATATATGCCATACAAAGACACCTCTACGTATTACTTGCTGTCTCCATTTTCAAACTGTGAGGAGTTAACAAAAAGACATTATCAGAAATACGATTAAGATGCCCTTCTAATCCGAAACATAAGCCAGAAGAGAAATCGACAATTCGACGCTGATCTTCAGCTGGAACATCCTCTAAATTCAAAATAACAGGAGTTCCATTACGATAAGGAACAGCAAATTCACGTACAGACTCAAAAGACGTTGGACGGGCAGTAAAAATACGTGTCAAATCATCAGAAGCACTATCTAATGCATAGACATCAGCATTTTCATAATCTTCATACTCGTCGTCATATTCCTCATCAAGAATATCATCAACAAGATAATCATCGTTCATAGCAGTTTTACCAACAAAACGCTGTATCATGTTTGACATTACTAACCCCCTCCGCTAAGGCTGTATATTATCCATCGTAATCATCAGATCTCAAAAGATATAGATAAAGTTACGAGTGTCTCAAAATGAATGCTTATTCATCATCAAACAAAAAAGCAGGAATATCTAAATTAGTGTCGTGAGGTGCCTGTTTCTTCACTGGGCTCACATATGAAGATTGTGATGCATGAGGATGGGAAGGCGTAGCATATTGTGTTTCATTAACACGCGGTTGCTGAGCAGGCTTAACGTCAAGTGGAGAAAAAGCAACTTCTGGAGAATCTTCGACATATTCAGGAACTTCTTGCGCTGTCACCGCATGACGTGGCGCAGATGATGCCTGACGTTGCGAAGTGACACCTGCAGTAGAAAGAGACGATGGAGCATCCTCATTATCGTCAAAACCAGCGGCAATGATAGTAACTCGGAATTGATCTCCCATTTCTTCTTGCATGATCTGTCCGATAATAATATTAGCGTTAGAATCAACAGATTCTTGAACAAGACTTGAAGCCTCATTCAATTCTGCCAAAGTAAACGAAGGTCCAACTTGATAGGAAACCAGCACACCCTTCGCCCCATCGATAGATGCTTCCAAAAGCGGCGAGGACATTGCTGCTTCAGTAGCGCGCAAAGCACGATCTTCACCGTCTGCCTCACCAATACCCATCAATGCCGTACCAGCATCCTTCATAATTGCTTTCACATCAGCAAAATCGAGATTCACAATTCCTGGTATAGTAATGAGATCTGAAATTCCTTTGACACCACTACGAAGAACTTCATCAGCAAGGCTATACGCTTCTAAAACAGTAAGATCTGGGCTTGAGACATCGATAAGTCGATCATTTGGAATGACAATCAAGGTATCGACACACTTTCGAAGTTCTTCAAGACCACTAGTAGCGTTACGAGCACGCTGCTGACCTTCAAACGAAAAAGGACGAGTAACGATACCAATAGTGAGAGCACCTAAATCGCGAGCAATACCAGCAACAATCGGAGCAGCACCTGTACCAGTACCGCCACCTTCACCAGCAGTAACAAAAACCATATCCGCACCTTCAAGTGCCTGACGAATAAGATCAACGTTTTCCTCAGCTGCTCGACGACCCACTGAAGGGTCAGCTCCCGCACCTAAACCACGCGAAACGTCGCGCCCGATATCAAGTTTTGTTTCGGCCTCAGATTTCACCAAAGACTGACCATCTGTATTGACTGCAACGAACTCTACACCTGCAAGACCATCTTGAATCATACGATCAACAGCATTGACACCGCCGCCACCAACACCGACGACTTTAATATTTGCTGCGTTATTCAGCCCTTGCATGTGTGCGCTCCTTCCAGTTTCATACCCTCATGAAACTAGTTTCTCTTCCTATATAATGTAAAAGTAACTTTTACCTAATTTTCCTCTTATGAGACATCCTTATTCTACGGTACAGATATCAGTTTTTGATAATTTACGTCGCCGTGTACAGTTTTATTTTTCTCTTTTAGTTACTTTGATGACACCGATGGGCCAACAACTGGTTTTTTCGGATATGACACATCTATCAACGGACCTTTCTCATCTTTTAAAAGATTCAAAATCTGTATTTTTTCAGTCTTTTTCGTAAAATCTCCCCAATAAATAGAACGCGAATCAGAAAGAAGAAAAATCAAACGCCCCGATTGCGTCATCTGAATTTCTTTCACAGTGTCATGAATTTCTTGAGGTAAGTCACTATAGATATCAAAAATATTGTGCAGTCCCTGAGAATTCAGAAAATCAACAGATCCCTCAATTCGAATCTTGCCATACGTTTCTTCTGCATCAACCGTAAAAGACACACCCTCACTATCAACACCTTTATATTCACTATTTTGCTCATAAAAAGCAATGACAGTTCTTTCCCGCGCCTTCACAATGAGGCCATGAGGAAAATCTCTTTCCACTGTAACATCGACCAAACGAGGAACAGATTTTTGAATATTTTCAGTCAATTCATCTTTATTGATTCGCATAAGTGGAGTTTCATGAACAGCTGACAGAGAAGACATAACATCTTCACTATGAATTGTTTTTTCGCCCTGAATTTCCACTGTTGCATTTTGAATAGAAAACTGAAAAACAGAAGAAAAATACAGTACCCAAAATCCTAAAAGAACTAAAAAGACAAAAGCAATAGCTCCCAGAAATATAAACAGACGTTTTTTCTTTTGTGCCCGGCGAAAATTTTCCCGTTTTTTTTCGACGTCTTCACGTGAAAAAGTAGCTCTTTTACTCTGAAAAATTTCTGTGTCTAATGTATCAGCTTCTTCACGGATATGTTCATTGGAATTGTTTTCTTCTGCACCTTGATATTCCCGTGGTATGCGATAGGCAGATGCGCGTGGAGTACGTGGGGCTTTCACTGATTTTTCACCTGCTCAAGAATAACACTACCAAGCTCAGTAACATCACCAGCCCCCATAGTAATGATGACATCACCTTCAGATGCACGTTGAGCTATCACAGTAGCAGCTTCCCATCTATCACAAACAAACTCACCTTTTCCATTCATATTCTCAGTAATCATATTGCCTTCAACACCTGGAATTGGATCTTCACGAGCAGGATAAATAGAAGTAACTATAACGTCATCAGCTAATGATAAAGCGCGCGCAAATTCTTTATAAAAATCACGTGTACGTGAATATAAGTGAGGCTGAAAAACAACATGTATCTTTTGATACTTTTGGCGTGCAGCACCTAAGGTAGCCTCTACTTCTGTAGGGTGATGAGCATAATCATCGATGACAGTGACACCTTGTGCCACACCTTTTAATTCAAAGCGTCGTTGAGCACCTGTAAAACTCTCAAAAGATTCAACAGCACTCTGAATATCTATCCCCAAAAAGAGACATGCAGATACCACAGCACCAGCATTCAGAACATTATGTATCCCCACTGTAGGAAGATGCATTTCTAATTTGCCTTGAGGGGTGTCATAGGTAGCAACATAATTTTCATTATCGGCAAATCGAGCTGATATATGAAGGTAATACTCCCCTAGTGCGTGCTGAGGATATAAACCATATGACCAAACACGTTTTCCTGCTAATACAGCGCGCTGACCTACCGCACGCGCTCGTTTGTCATCACTGCATATAATCAATACACCTGTATCACGAATTTTTTGAGTGAAATCAAAGAAGGTATCATCAACCGTTGTACCACCGTGATAATGGTCCAAATGATCATCTTCAACATTCGTAATAACAGCTATATAAGGAGAATAATTTAAAAAAGAACCATCAGATTCATCAGCCTCAGCAATAAACACTCGCCCATTACCAGCATTACTACCTGTTTTTCCTCCGACAAAAGAACCTCCCACAGCCCATGAAGGATCTTCACCAACGCCATGAAGTACGTGCGCTAATAGTGCGGATGTCGTTGTTTTACCATGAGAACCTGCCACCGCCACAAAATCATTTTCTTGAGATACAAAAGCAAGAGCTTCAGAGCGATGCATAATAGGAGCATTTGTTTCTCGTGCACGTATAAGTTCAGGATTTTTTTCGCGTATAGCACTAGAAACAACAACAGTGGCACCTGGAGGAACATTATCTCCATCATGCCCAATAAAAACACGTATTCCTTGAGATTCAAGCATAGAAGTCACATCACTAGTGCGCATATCACTACCAGTTACATGCGCCCCTTGACGATGCATGAGCTCAGCAATCACTGACATGCCCGCACCACCGATTCCAATGAAATGAAAAGAAAGATCCTTGTACTTATTCATGACGCTCACCTACACCTAATTTCATGACAATATGCGTCAGTTCATCTGCCGCACTATTCATTTGTAAAGATCGAGAAGATACAGCCATCTTCTGCAATTCCTCTTCGTTATGAAGAAGAGGCAAAACGCGATTAATAAATACATTTTCATCAAAATCTTTATCTTTAATAAGAAACGCCCCTCCACGGGTAACTACATCATGCGCATTGAGTTCTTGTTCACCATTTCCAATGGCCAAAGGAACAAAGAATGCCGGCACCCCTAAACTCACCAATTCGGCGACTGTACCAGCACCACTGCGGCATAAAACAAGATCAGCACATGCGTATACATCTTCCATATGCTCAATGTATTCACGCACATAATAATGTGGATACCCACCACGATCTTCTAACTTTTTCTTTACGTCATCAGATTTACCGCGTCCTGTTATGTGCAAAACCTGAATACGCTCATCGACAATGCTCTGTAATGAATGAGCAACAACTTCATTGATATGATGAGCTCCCAATGAACCACCTGTTATGACAAGAGTAGGCATCGAAGCGTCAATTCCTAAACTGTGTGCAACCTCTTCTTTGTATGCGGCGCGCTCATGAATATCCATCTTTGCAACACGGGCAAAACCTGTACGCAATGGCAAACCAACTACCTTTGTTTGGCCTTTCTTTGCCTGTAAAGGTGTAGATTCGAAAGTCAATGCAAGAACATCGGCATGACGTGCTCCCATTTTATTCGCCATCCCCGGTTTTGCATTCTGCTCATGGATCACATAAGAAATACCTAAAGAGCGCGCTGCCATATACATTGGCGTTGATACGTATCCACCAAAGCCCACCAAAACATCAGCTTGATGACGTAATAAAATTTCTTTAGCTTGCTTAACTGCCTTACGTAAAAGAAAAGGGAAAGTAAACATATATCCGTTTACAGCGCGAGGAAAAGGCACACGCTCAATAAATTCCAAAGTAAAACCCGCTTGAGGAACAAGAGAAGTCTCTAAACCTTCACGTGTCCCTACAATGCTTACCTCAACACCATTATCACGCAAAGAATGAGCTAGAGAAAGCAAAGGATTAACATGCCCAGCAGTTCCTCCACCAGCCAAAACAACACGTAATTCCGGCATTATTCCACCTTTCTCTTCTATTTTTTCAACAAACCCGGTATGTGTGCCACAAGAGATTCTTTCACACCACGTGGAGATAGTGCACACGCCATCACTACCCCAACAGCCATTGCATTTGCCAATAGCGAAGAACCACCTTGAGAAATAAAAGGCAAAGTCACTCCAAATACTGGTAAAAGTCCAGTTACAACAAGCATATTGAAGACTGCCTGAACAACAATCCACAAACCGATTCCAGAAACAAGATATCGAGCAAAATTATCAGGATGGTAACGCACAATATGCATACAAGACCACCCGAAAGTCACAAACGCTAATACAACGATAAGTGATCCAAATAATCCTAATTCTTCGCCTATAACAGCAAAAATGAAATCTGTCTGAGCTTCAGCCATACTGCCGGGCCATTTCTCAACACCACTGCCTAAGCCCGTTCCACCAATTCCACCAGAACCAAAAGCCCATAAAGAATAATCCACTTGTGTTGGCTGCATCGTACGCGGCGTACTAAAAAAGTTTTCTTTCCATAACTTGATACGTTCTATACGGGAATTTCCTATAAGCAGCAAAAGAACGACACCAATCCCTGCCAAACCAAAACCTGGAATCATATATTTTCGCGGTATTGACACTCCTCCAAGAACAAACATACCTACAAGAAAAGCAAAGAAAACAAGAGCGGTGCCCATATCCCCTGTGCCTACTAACAAGACACCTAAAGCAACTATTGTTGCAGCCCCAGCGTAACCAAAACGTTTCTTTTTATTCTTTTCTAGTGGATGACGAAAAAAAATATAGGAAATGGCCATAATGAGACCAAGTTTCAAAAATTCTGAAGGTTGCAAAGAAAAGAATTTCAAGTTCACCCAATTAGTATTACCACCCACACTTACCGATAATGCAGGGATAAAAACAAGTGCCTGTAAAAAAAGAGCGAGAATAAAAAATCCAAGTGCCATTATTTTTGTTCTATACCATCTAAAAGGAACAAGAGCAAAGGCAACCACCACACACACAGCAAGAAGACCGTAAATTAACTGCGTATGAGCTTTTTCAAATGAACCATAACGTATAGCTGATGGTGAAACAGCAGAATAGACCATCACCACGCCAATGATAAGAAGCAAGCATGTTATGGACACAAGAACAAGAATCGCCAATTGCATAGCATTGCGAATCTCATCATCACTGTGTTTCACAACATGAAGATCATTCATGTAAACCTCGCACAGCCTGAGCAAACTTATCTCCGCGGTCAGCATAAGAAACAAACTGATCCATTGAAGCACATGCAGGAGCTAATAGAACAACGTCACCACTATCGGCACTGTTGTAAGCACACGAAACAGCTTCATCCATGACATTATCGTGCTGGCTACTAATATAAGTAACAGGCACATCATGTCCTTTGAAAGCATCTTTCCACACATCTTGTTCAGTTCCGATAACCACAACAGATTTCAATTTATATACACATTCGTGAACAAGTTTTTCAAAACGTGCTCCTTTAGCCAAACCTCCGACTATCCATACAACTGATCTATCACGGAAAGAACGTACAGATGCTAAAGCAGCATGCGCATTCGTTGCTTTGGAATCATCCACAAAATGAATTTCATTAACTGTGTCAATATGTTCAATACGATGATGACCTAAAGAAAACTTCGAAATAGCACGGCGAATAATGCTTGGATCAATTTGAAGTGAACGAGCAAGTGAACAAGCTACAAGTACGTTATACAGAACATGATAAGGAATCTCATCTCCTGCATATAAATGACTCAAATCTGATAGCTGACAGATTTCTACCGCTTCACGGAAACGATTTTCACCAAAAGCGCGGTCAATAATGAGATCTTCAATAACTCCGATTTCCCCCACTGAAGGCACACCAACAGTCACTCCAACAGCACGAGCACCTTCAACAACATCGGCACAATCAACCATCTCTTGAACAACAGAATTGCCAGTAGGATAGATACACGCATGCTGCACATGCTCGTATACCTTTGCTTTTGCATTCCAGTATTGCTGCTGATTTCCGTGCCATTCAAGATGATCATCATCAAAATTCAAACATACGCTTGCCCAAGGAGAAACAGAACGCGTGCTTGCCAGTTGGAAAGACGAGAGTTCCAAAACAAAAGCTTGTGCAGCTTTATCGTCAGTACGCGTAATTTCAGTAATTGCTGGAGTACCGATATTCCCAATAGGTTCATTCGTTAATCCAGCTTCCTTTAATATAAGTGCCGTTAAGGATGTAACAGTTGTTTTACCATTTGTGCCAGTTATGCATATCCAAGGCGCACACTTATCTTTACTATCACATGCGCGTAAACGCCAGGCTAATTCAATTTCAGATATGATTTCCACCCCTTTTCCACGAGCTAGCGCATATAAAGGAGCATGTTCAGAAATTCCTGGAGCAGCAACAATGATATCAGGATCAAATTCCATAACTTGCTGAGCCAATAATGTGTCACCCTCAGCACTTTCTTTTACAACCACACATGAAGCACATACGGATTCTAAAGCTTCTTCATGAGCATCAAAAGCGCCAACAATAGCCTGAGTGTGTTTAGCTAAAGTTTCAATAACTGCCAAACCTGATTTACCAAGTCCCACAACAGCCACTCTTTTATCTTTGAATAACTGCGCTTGTATGATTTTTTTACTCATTTACTGACTCGCCAACCATTCTGCATAGAAAATACCGACTCCTAGTGATGCACACATAGCTTGTATCACCCAAAAACGAATCACGACAGTAACCTCTTGCCATCCTAACAATTCAAAATGATGATGTAAGGGCGCCATACGGAATACGCGTCTATGTGTGGCTTTATATACTCCAACTTGAATGACATCTGAAATCACCTCAAGCAAATAGACACCACCAATAATAAGAGCCAAAAATTCGGTATGAGTAAAAATACTTAAACCAGCAAAAGCACCACCAAGCGCTAAAGAGCCAGTATCGCCCATGAATATCTGCGCAGGAGAAGCATTCCACCACAAAAATGCAATACATGCACCCGTAATAGCAGCAGCAATAAGAGCGAGGTCACGCGAATCTCTTACTTCATAACAGCCAGGGGCCTGAGAACCAGGAACACACACATGATTAGACTGCCATACACTGATAACAGTATAGGCACCAAAAACAATCATGGATGTCCCTGTAGCAAGTCCATCCAAACCATCAGTCAAATTAACAGCATTTGACCATGCTGTAATCAAAAAATTACCCCATAAAATAAATAAAACAAGGCCAATTCCCGCAACACCAAAACTAATATCTAGCCATGAGGGGCGAACAAAAGAAAGTGATGTACTTGCAGGAGTTAAACCAGCAGAATTTCGAAATTGAAGAGCTAAAACCGTAAAAAGAATTCCAATAATGCCCTGACCAATAATTTTTGCCCATGGCGTTAAGCCTTCCGACTGCTTATGGCGTATCTTTGAAAAATCATCTAAAAACCCTATAAACCCCAAGCCAGCAAACAAAAAAATAAGTAAAAAACCCGATACACCAGGAACACGACCGGAAACAATATTCGTCACGACATATCCACAGATAGTTCCTGCAACAATCATGACACCACCCATTGTAGGAGTGCCACGTTTCGTTAAATGCGATGTTGGTCCATCTTGACGAATAAACTGACCGTACTGTTTCGCAACTAAAAATTTAATAAAAAACGGTGTCCCTATAAAAACAAACAAAAAAGAAACAGTTGCTGCAATGAGAATGGACAGCATATTTACCCTTTCGATTGCAACGCTTCAGCAATTTTCCACACGTTCGAACCATGTGAACCTTTCAAAAGTATAGTGTCTTTCGCTTCTCTTTCGCTATTTAATTTTTTAAGACCTTCTTCATAATCAGAACACCACGTGTTGCGCACACCATGCTTATCAAGTTCCTCGCACAAAAAGCGCATATCATCACCAATACCAATAACAAGATCAACAGAAATATGAAGAAGCAAAGCACATAAGTTTTTATGCTCCAAAGCAGAATCATCGCCTAGTTCCAACATGCTTCCAAGCACAGCAATTTTTTTACCTTCTTTATTACTGCCTATACGCCCCAGTTCTTTAATAGCGGCACGCATCGAATCAGGATTAGCATTGTATGAATCATCAATAATACATGTTAAACCATTCATATGCACATTCATACGATGCGGGCTCATCTGCATTGACTCACTCAGAATCTCAGCTACATTATCAAAAGGAATGCCCAAAGAAAGGGCAATTGAAGCTGCAGCTAGAGCATTAGAAACATGATGTTCACCCGATATTTTCAATGTAACATCGGCAGATACATTATCAGCATGAAGCACAAAAGATGCGCGACTATATTCATCACAAACAATATCAGAGGCACATATATCTACATGAGAAAGCGAAGCTGCATATGTACACACATCTACATCTTTCTGCCTTTTCATAAAAAACATTGGTTCGATAAGAGGATCACCTACATTCAAAACAAGAGTTCCTCCTTGACGAACACCAGCGCACATTTCTGCTTTTGTCTTTTGAATATTTTCAATTCCACCAAATTCACCTACATGTGCTCGTGCAATCGCAATAACAGCACCAACATCTGGATTAACGATATCAGTCAAGTACGTGATATCACCAGGATGATCAGCACCCATTTCTAATATGAGTGTTGATGTATTCTCATCAGCTCGCATAACCGTTAAAGGAAGACCAATTTCATTATTAAGAGACCCTTCAGTAGCAACAACATCACCTCTATAGCGACAAATGTGAGCCAAGAGATCTTTCGTCGTTGTTTTTCCTACAGAACCCGTAATAGCAACGACTTTCAAATCTTTTTGCGTAACCTTTCTTAAAAGCTGGAGATAATAGGTGGCGATTTTTCCCAATGCTTTTATTACATCATCAACAATAAGAAGCTGCTCAATCGATGCACCGGATTTACAAGCTCGTTCTTTATCGTCAGTTAACACAACAGAGGCACCAGAGCGTAAAGCTTGTTTTGCCAAATCTGCCCCATGAACACGTTCACCTTTAATAGCAACAAACATATCTCCTTGCGATAAAGTACGCGTATCACGAGTTACTCCAGAAAAAACAAGCAAAGGATCCCCTGAAAAAGATCCACCAATCGCACTAGCTAAATCATATACAGATATCGACAACACAATTTTCACACCCCTTCATGATACAAAGCTATAGCCTTACGTGCTTCCTCACGATCATCAAGTTCTACCAATCCATCAGCTACGTACTGATATTTTTCATGACCTCGTCCTGCTAAAAGCACGGTATCACTTGCCTCAGCAATACGAATAGCATACTCGATCGCTTTACAGCGATCAGGAATTTCTTTGACCTCACCTTGCGCATCTGTCATACCATCGAGAATATCGCGGCGAATACGCGCAGGATCTTCTCTATGAGGATCATCATCAGTAATCACAGCAACATCAGCATATTTGGCAACAATATATCCCATATCAGCACGTTTACCTTGATCTCTTTCGCCAGCAGACCCAGTAAGAACAATCAATCTTCCTTGAGTTGTTTCTATAAGAGTACGCATTGCTTTTTCTAAGGCATCCGCATTATGAGCAAAATCAACAATCACCCTCGGACGCTTCGCTACTACTTCCATGCGACCAGGAACATGAGGAGAAATATCCATCTGATCAAGATCATCAAATGAAACTCCTGACTTATAGACCATTAAAGCAGCTAAAGCAGCATTAAAAATGTTAAATTCTCCCGGAAGAGTTGTAGATAAACGAAGGCAACGCTGTTTACGCGAATAAAGGGAAAAATACGTTTGACCATTTCGGATCTCGATATCACTAATAATGAAATCGGCCTTATTATCAGCAGAAGACGCTGAGAGACTGCATACATTTTCTTTCCCCATATGCACACAAGCATCATCATAGAGTTTTTTCCCCCATTCATCATCAATCATGATGACAGCACGAGAAGAATTCATGGGATTAAATAGCAAAGCTTTAGCTGAATAATAATCATCAAAAGACTCATGAAAATCAAGGTGATCTTGGGTTAAATTTGTAAAACCTGCTACAGAAAACAAAATAGGCTGCGTGCGCTTCAAAGCCAAGGCGTGCGAGGAAACTTCCATAACAAAATCTGATGCACCCTCATGGTGAAACCATGCTAATGTGTTTTGCAAATCAACAGGTTGAGGTGTTGTCATCATTGAATCAATAACATCATCACCCATTTTGGTGGCAACTGTACCAATAAGGCCAGATTTTCGCCCCAAAGACGTCAATATATGATTAATCATAAAAGTCGTTGTTGTTTTTCCATTGGTACCTGTAACAGCAAAAGAATTCATCCGTGCAGATGGCTTACCATACACAAAATCGCAAAGACCACCAAGTTTATCGCGTAAGTGCTCCACAATAATGACTGGGACATTTATATTATGTAAAAATTTTTCACCTGCTGTATCACTCATAACAGCTATTGCACCTCGACGACATGCATCAACAGCAAATTTTGCACCATGAACCGTTTGCCCAGAAAGAGCAATAAAAATATTTTCTTCACTCACTTCTCGATTGTCACTTGCCAAACCAGAGACAGAGAAATTTTCTATCCCTTCTTTTTCAACACCAAGAAAATCAAGAATATCGTGCACGTTAACATGTACACACATACGTGGAATTGATGTCATTCTTCCGTCCCATTCATTTCTGATTTCGTCCATGGATATTTATATAACTCTTGAGTTGAAGGTGCAATACCTAATTGCTGAACAACAAATGTTCCAACATCCTTAAACACAGGAGCAGCAACATCACCACCATAAGCAGTTCCAGAAGCACCATAAACCACAACAGCAATTGCCACTTGCGGTTTTTCAGCAGGTAGAACACCAACAAAAGTAGAAACACGTTTTGTTAATTGGCCGTTCTCATCAGGAACTTGTGCAGTTCCAGTTTTACCAGCTATATTATATCCTTCAATCTTTGCACGTTCACCAGTTGAACCTTTTTGAGTAACACCTTGCATCATTTGAAGCATTGTTTGCGAGGTTTGTGAAGAAATAATGCGCTGCGATTCACCAACGACTTTCATTTCTTCATTCCCTTCGCTATCCACCACAGAATCAACAAGATGAATAGGAACTTTTACACCATTATTGGCAATGATAGAAATATATTGCCCCAACTGCACAGTTGTAGCAGCCCAACCTTGGCCAAACATAGTCGTATAACGAGAACGTCCGTCCCATTGAGTATAGTTATACAAAATCCCATCTTCTTCAGCAGGAAGTTCTATGCCTGTTTTTGTGCCTATACCAAAAGAGGTAATATAAGAATAGCGCTCTTCATCAGTAAGTTTATCGCCAATTTGCACTAAACCCGTATTATAGGACTTAGCCATAATTCCAGCTGCAGTCATTTCTTCTGTTGCATGAGATGAAGAATCATGAAATACCTGACCATTAGACATTTTTATTGTATCAGGAACAGTAAACAAGGATGTTGGTGTAATAAGGTTCTTTTCTAATGCAGCCGAAAAAGTAATCAATTTACCAACAGAGCCTGGCTCAACAGGAGCCTGAACTGCACGAGAACCCCAATTTTCTGACGATGTATCTTCAAGGTGCGCAGGATCTGGACTAGAGGAATCCACCAACGCTAAAACACGCCCTGTACCAACTTCTACAACAACAGCAGATCCCCACTGAGCATTATGCTTTTCAACAGCATCATCAACTGCGTCCATAAGTGAATTTTCTAAATCACGATCAATGGTAAGCTTTACACTCGAACCGCGTTCACCTTCTTCAATAGATGTCGTACTTCCAGGCAAAATAGCTCCATTACCAAGAACTTCTGTAGTGATACGCCCATCTTTTCCCGATAACACATCATTATAGGAAGCCTCAACACCCGACTGCCCTTTCAAAAGAGGATTCTCCCCTTTTTCACTGACATCACGGGTATAGCCCACAATATTTCCTGCAACACTGCCATTCGGGTACACACGTTTCATATATTGTTCTGGTTCAATTCCAGGAATACCAAGAGCAGAAATTTTTCTCCATAAATCTGGAGAAATATCTTTCTTTACATACACAAAAGAAGATTTTTTCTCTCCACCAAACAGCAAACCAGCAAGCTCAGATTCATCTACACATTTATTTTTATCTTCTTCTGCTTCACACAAAAGAGGAGCTAATTTGACAGCAGCAGCCGCAGCACCAACACCATTTATTTTCTTTTTCTTAGTACCATTTTCTTCCACAACTTCTTCATCAACATAGGATTGAATTTTCACTTGATTAACGCCTACATTATAACGCTCTAATGTAGTAGCCAAGACAGCACCCGAAGAATCTAAAATATCACCGCGCACACCATGAATCACATAACTCTGTGTGCGAAAATCACTTGCTGCGCTTGAAAGGGCCTGTGAACGTACAATTTGTAGATCACCAAGACGCAAAATGAGCCCAAGAAAAGCAATACATATCAAGAAAATAATAATGACACCACGACGTTCAAAAAAAGGCAACGCAGATACTCTGTGTCGAACCCGCCTAAGCAGACCACTATCCTCTTTCTTCATGAACATCCTTTATAGAGAAACCCTTAGCGAAGAGAAATATAACGTACATCCTTCGCTGGTTCTAAGTTTAATTTCTCTGCACGTTCCGTCAAACCTTTTGGACTAGAAAGTTGAAGTATTTCATCTTCCATTGTTTGAGATGCCGCATGAACTTCATTGATTTCCTTATTAACCTGATTAATTTCATACGATGTTTGAACCATCATATTATTCATCACAAAAGTACCAAAAATCGATGCCACAATGATCACCATGCTTACAACAAACGCCTTTAAGATACCTGTTTTAGCTGATGGAGCCGGAACAACACGAAGGTCGGAATTTTCTGTTGCATAAATGACTGCTTGCTGAGCCCTCTGTGTAGCCACTCTAGACATACTCAACCTCCTGATCTTTCAATTTTTCGATAACTCTTAAACGAACTGATGCGCTACGATTATTATGTACTTTTTCCTCATCATGAGCTTTCATAGCTCCTCGCGTCACCAGACGAAAACCGGGGCTATATTCTTCTAACTCGACCGGAAGCCCTAAAGGAGTATGAGACGAAGATGCTTGCGTGAAATATTTTTTTACGATTTTATCTTCTAAAGATTGATACGATTCCACAGCAAGACGCCCACCCACACGAAGAGCATTCATAGCTTCAGGAACTGCTTTCCTCAATACTGACAATTCTTGATTGACAGCTATTCTCAAAGCCTGAAAAGTTCGCTTCGCAGGATTACCTCCCGATCGACGAGCTGGCGCTGGAATACAATCTTTGACCAATTGAGCAAGCTGACCCGTTGTTTCAATAGGCTCATTTTTTCGTCTTTCAACAATTCCATGAGCTATCCGACGAGCAAAACGCTCTCCACTATTATCACGCAATATCGCTGCCAAAGAATCTTCTGATTCTTCGGCTAATAGCTGTGCGGCAGTAACACCGGTTGATGTATCCATACGCATATCAAGTGGACCGTCATGCACATACGAAAAACCGCGTTCCGGTTCGTCGATCTGCATTGATGAGACGCCTAAATCCATAAGAATAACATCTGCTTGGCCACCGCAATATTCACGGGCAATATCACCAACATAATCGTATGTTGCATGCACCGCACGAAAACGACCACCAAAAGACGCTAAACGCTCACGCGCCTTCATAATTGCCTGTTCATCACGATCGATACCCACCACATTGAGATGCGGAAAAGTATCTAAAAATGCTTCTGTATGACCACCAAGGCCAAGAGTGCAGTCAATCATGACAGGTGATTGACCTTGAAGAGAAGGAGATAAAGCAGTAATGCATTCATTAACAAGTACTGGCATATGCAAAGCATTACCGGCAGCTTTTATATCTGTATGCATCATACCTCCCTTCTTCACATAAGAGATTCGCTGAAACTGGGGAATTGCCTCAGCAGATCTCAAAATACCCCTGGAATCACTTCGTCTTCACGATCCGCAAAAGCAGATTCTTGTTCATCTAAGAAAGTATTCCATGATGCTCGATCCCAAATTTCCAATCGAGACCCCGCACCAATAACAGCTAAATCACGATCTAAACCCGCATAGTCGCGTAAATTACCAGGAATGGTAATACGCCCCTGTTTGTCTGGTGTATCATCTACCGCCCCCGAAAGGAATACGCGCGTAAAGGCCCGAGCTTCTTTCGATGTCAGTGGAGCTTGACGCAAACGCTCATGCATTTTTTCAAACTCATCCATGGTAAAAACATACAAACAATGTTCTTGACCACGAGTGATCACCAAGCCATCTTCTAATTTAGAACGAAACTTAGCAGGAAGAATGAGACGTCCTTTTTCATCGAGCTTTGGCTCATAACTACCAAGGAACACTTCTCACCCCTCCTTTCAAGCATCCACTTTACTCCACTTTGCACCACCCTCATAAGGCCTTAGGGCTTAAGTGTAAAACATTCAGCACTATTTTCGTGGGAAAACAAAATTTTTATCTCTATATTTGCCTCACAACACACCTAAGATTCTCCTTGCTTTTAGCTTCAAAATAGGTCTTTTCATCTTTCACTACCAGCTTTTTCGCACACGGTGGAGATAAGTGGAGCAAAAAAAGACCTCGAACTTATCAAAAGTTCGAGGTCTTTTCAAATAATGATTTTACGCATCCACATCCAAATTCAATAAATCATTAACATTTTCGCAACGCACAAGCCAGCGCACCTGACCATCTTTAGCGGCAATGACACCAGGTCGCGGCAACATATTATAATTCGAAGCCATCGATCGACCATAGGCACCTGTTGCAGGAACAGCCAAAATGTCACCAGCTTGCACATCTTTATCCAGAGCAAGGTCATGAACAACAATATCTCCGCTTTCACAATGCTTACCAACAATACGCGTTACTTCTTTTTCTTCAGAAGATGCACGATTGCAGCGTAAAGCAGTATAATTTGAGCCATATAAAGCCGGACGTATATTGTCACTCATTCCACCATCAATAGAGACATATCGACGATGCTTTTCATCAGCAATAGCAACATCTTTGATCGTACCAACTGAATACAAAGTAACACATGAAGGACCAGCTATCGAGCGACCAGGTTCAATCGAAACATGTGGTGCCGACGCACCGGTTTGGCAAATACTCTCACGAACAATTTTTGCTAACTCATGCGCATATTCTTCAGGCGTTGGCGGCACTTCATCAATATCTGTATAACGGATAGCGTAACCACCCCCAAAATCAATTTCTCGAATATCATAATTGAGATCATGTAACACCTGCGAGCGCAAGCCCATTACTACATCTGCCGCTTCCTTAAACGCATTGATATTAAGTATTTGTGAACCAATATGTGAGTGTAAACCCACCAATCGCAATGATGAAGCATCAAGAACACGCTCAATAGCTAGGCGAGCCACTCCTGTTGTGACAGATAAACCAAACTTTTGATCCTCGTGCGCAGTTGAAATATATTCGTGCCCACCTGCATGAACTCCTGTTGTAACGCGCAACATGACATTTGCGATCATGTTGTTTTCTTGAGCGATACGGGCAACAAGATCTAATTCAGCTAAGGAATCGATAACAAAGTGTTTGACACCAAGTTCAAGGGCATAGGTAATTTCTTCAATGCTTTTATTGTTACCATGAAGGCCAAGCATTTCTCCTGTGTATCCAGCTTTTGTTGCTGTCACAAGTTCAGCTAAAGAACATGTATCAATTCCAAGTCCTTCTTCGCGCATCCACTTAGCTACACCAACAGATAAAAATGCTTTTCCTGCATAGAAGACGTCAGCACCTGCCAAAGAAGAAAAGGCATCATCCATGGCATTCTTCCATCTGCGAGCACGCATACGCATATCTTCTTCGTCAATGACGTAAACAGGCGTACCATATGTACGAACTATGTCTGTCGTTAAGACGCCTCCAATAGAAATAACACCATTTTCCCTTTTCACATTTGTTGGCCATAAACCTTCATAACTTTGCTGTGGCTCTGATGCCGATATATTAACGAGCGGTGATTCTTTTGATTGTTCCATCGTTTACCTTTACATACGTTCTGGTGCTTGGACACCTAAAAGTTCTAATCCATTCCTAAGTACTTGGCCAGCTGCATCATTGACCCACAGGCGTGTTCTGTGCAGGTCTGTAACCTCTTCATCAGCACGTGGCGTGACGCGAGCTTTTCCATACCATGCATGATATGCACCAGCAACTTCTTCCAAGAAACGTGCAATTCTATGTGGTTCGCGCAATCGTGCAGCTGATGAAACAATTTCTGGGAATTTAGCGAGCACTCCAAGTAGATGTACATCTGCTTCTTCTAATAATTCTGGAGTAAAGGCATCAGTGCGACAAACATTGTATTGTTGCGCATTTCTGTCAACAGAACATGTACGCGCATGTGCATACTGCACATAATAAACTGGGTTATCATTCGTACGAGAAGAAATAAGATCAAGGTCTAAATCAACTGATGAATTAACCGAAGAACGTACAAGTGAATATCGTGCTGCATCTACTCCGACGAGTTCAACTAAATCTTCCATGGTCACAACGGTTCCAGCGCGTTTTGACATACGCACCGGCTTACCATCGCGCACAAGGTTAACAAGTTGACCGATAAGAATTTCCATATTCTCACCCGTGCCAGCTGTATCACCAAAAGCGCGCGCCATAGCATACATACGTCCAACATAGCCATGATGATCGGCACCTAACATATAGACACACTGGTCTGCTTTTCTGCCTCTTTTATCCAAATAATAAGCGATATCACCAGCAAAATATGCTGCTTGACCATCGGATTTGATAATTACACGGTCTTTATCGTCTCCATAACGCGTTGACATTAACCATAGGGCTCCATCTTTTTCTTCAATCACACCTCGTGCACGCAAGATATCGATTGCTTTTGCCACAGCACCTGATTCGTGAAGTGATTGTTCGTGGAAATATACGTCAAATTCACTTCTGAATTCATGAAGTGATTGCTTAATTTCATCAAACATAAGCTGAACGCCGCGAAAACGAAAAATTTCTTGAGCTTGAGCATCGTCGATTGTTCTCGGATCTACATCATCTTCTTTTATAGAATCCTCAACGACTTGTTGCGCTATATCATCAATATAGGTACCGCCATATCCATCTTCCGGCACAGGCCTGTTTTTCGCCTTTGCAAGTAGTGACGCCGAGAAACGATCAATCTGCCCACCATGATCATTAAAATAGTACTCACGCACAACTGTTGCACCCACAGCACTCAAAATGCGGGCCAGACTATCTCCTACTGCCGCCCAACGTGCGCCACCAATATGAATGGGTCCTGTCGGATTAGCAGAAACATATTCAAGGTTGACACACACATCTTTATAGATCTGGCTTGTACCATATGCATCGCCTTCGTCAATAATGGTTTTTGCCAGTTCGCCCGTTGCACCTACAGCAAGGCGAATATTCAAAAATCCTGGACCTGCTATATCCACAGAATCAATAGCTGAATTTTTACGCAATTCTTGAGCTATAAGTTCTGCTAAATCATGAGGTTTCATGGAAGCACGCTTCGCTAACTGCATGGCAATATTGCTTGCCCAATCTCCATGTTCGCGTTGGCGCGGTCGTTCTACTTTTATCGTTGGCAGATCTCCATCAAAAACAAGAGTTTGTTGTTTTCTAAGCTCTTCGAGTATGTTAGATATGAGAGCATTTACATCTTCAGGTTTCACAAAAAAAGTCTATACTTTTTCCGTGCCTCGATGTTCTTCTTTGTGTTATTGCATATTTTGACGCAAACTACCTCCAAGCCATGCCATATGTCTCGTTGTATTTACCACATAACTACAGTCACATAAGCCTTTACCCACAAATAGGAACAGATCTTCAAAAAATCTCGATAGGAGTCACAGCATGAGATAAAGACAATAACAGCGCATCTTGCTAAAGTTGAGGTGTTGCCCTAGTAGCTCAAAGGATAGAGCGTTTGCCTCCGGAGCAGAAGGTTGCAGGTTCGAGTCCTGTCTGGGGCACTTTTATTTTCTACAGTATTACACCTGATGAAAATCTACGAACACGATGATGGCAAAAATTCTGCCCCATGATTCTTCATCCATGTCATCGGGTTCAGGGCGTTCATTGCCGCATCTCTTATTTCAAAATGCAAGTGTGGACCTGTGGATTTACCGTATGAACCTATAGCTCCAATGCGCTGGCCCGCCTTTATTTTCTGACCTTCTTTAACCACAACGTCACGTGCATACATATGTACGTACACACTATAAAAAACTTCGCCATTTCGCTCATGCTTAATATAAAGTGCGTTATTAACGCCTCCAGTTTTTTCAACTACACCATCAGCAACAGAATATACAGGAGTACCTAATGAACCAGCAAAATCTTGACCTTCATGCATTCGATAAGTCTTATAAACCGGATCTGTACGCCCACCATATGAAGAAGTAAGCCGATATGTACTTTCACCAAGAGGCCAAACAAGCGTAGACGTTGACTGCCCATATGTAACAAGACCAGTACGCGGAGAACATGTCACACTAGGCGTAAGCTTACGATCAGCATACGCCAAATCCTCTTCTTGCCCACTATCTGACTGCATTAACTGCATAGCTGAGTTTTGCACTTCACCCATACCATCACTCAAAGAGGCAACACTCTGAGAAGAATCAGAAGACACATAGCTTTTACTCATTTCAAAGCCGTAAATCCCTACACCGGAAGCCAAACAAATCGATGCAATAGCAGATGTCATTTGACGGGGAGTAAAACTTTGAGATGGGATAACAGGACGCGAAGAAGGAAGCATAGAAACTTCTGTTAATTCAGTTTTTTCCTGAACCGGAACAGAATCAACTTCTTCCTTCTTGACATTTTCACGAGCCCATTCAAGTGAAGACGTTATTCTTCTATATTCGTATGCATCCATTCTTCTGCGCTGAGGTTTTGCATGTGAGGCAGAAAGAAAATCAGAAGACGAAGAAGAAACAGAAGAACGAGAACGTGAAATAACAGGAAGAGTAGGAAGATTTTCTTGCGCACGCATTTTTGCCATACGGCGCGGACTTATTCGAGTTCCATCACTAGAAAGATACATAGGTGGCACAGGAGGAGGAGTCATCCCAGCAGGTAATGCATGTTTACCCATGAAACCTCCCATATCATAATCTCGCCATCGATGATATTTTCGCTAAGGAAAACTTTAGCACTATCTAGCAAATATCGCCACAAAGAAAAATACATTATAAACTAGGATACGTGAGTGATAATTTACGGATCTTTTTTATTGGTGATGAATTAGTAGCAGGCTACGGAGATGCACGTGCATTAGGATGGACAGGACGCGTGCTTGCACGCACAAATCAAGAAGATACCCCCATCATGAGCATTCCTCTTCCTTTTCCTGGCGAAGATACAGCGCACCTCATGATCCGCTGGCAAGAAGAAGTCAACAAGCGAATCGATCCTCAAGCTGATAACCGACTTGTTATTGGACTTGGCACACATGATATAGATAACGGACATTCTATGGCACGTTGCCGTCTTCATCTTGCCAATATTATCGACATTGCCGAACAGCGCAGCCATCTTTCCACTTTTGTTGTAGGCCCACCACCAAGGCGCGATGTTCCTGAAAACGTACAACGTCAACTTGTTAAAGTATATAAATACGTATGCGAACGTCGCAAAATTCCTTTTGTTGATACTTATACTCCTCTTGTTTCTCATAAACAATGGAATACTGATATGGCAATTTCTGGATCTTATACCCCACGCCAAGCTGGTTACGGCCTTATTGCATGGCTCGTTCTGCATTCTGGATGGAATGAATGGTTAGGAATAGAAAACTAAAGAATAAAAAAGTGGACCCAGAGGGATTCGAACCCCCGACACCTACGGTGTAAACGTAGTGCTCTAACCAACTGAGCTATGAGTCCGGTAAAGAGTTTAGCACATGTCAAACAAATTATCGGCGAACGGACTGTGGTATAAGTCTAACTCCTGACCACTCTCCCGCAGCCGCTGCGGATGTCACTTGCAAGCCTGCTGTTACTGCAGCCTCTTCAATAATATGAGCAGAAACATGACCTTCTTGGCGACTACCGGGAACAAAAAGCCAGCATACTGCGTCTTCAGAAGAAAAATTTACCTTCATGTCAAGAAAGAGATCTGCTAAATCATCACCATTTCCATCTTCATCGCGCCACCACGCTATAGCACCATCGACAACGTAAGAATAATCTTCGTCTACGAGTTCTTCACCTGTTTCTTGTTCAATGATGGTGCGTACATCTTCATTTACATCGTCATCATATCCAAATTCTTGGACAATGTTTTCCTTGGAAAAACCAAAAGACTTCATAGATATAACTTCACACGATAATGAAAAAAAAATCAAGCAAAAACACCAGTCACTACCGCGTTACACTCTTTATTTTCACCACAGTTATAGTGTTACGTAATTTATATCGCACATATGAGGGTTCGCAACTCCTCTACAGAGGAAACGCAATAGTCTGCTTTTTCCCATTCGTCCGACGTACCAGCACCCCATGTCACAGCAATAGCATGCAAACCATGCTCATGAGCACCTTCAATATCATACATACGATCTCCCACCATAAAAGGCAGTTCATCTATACCATGATTTTTCAATACATCAAGCGCTCTGGCAATAATGACAGATTTATGAGAGTATTTTCCTTGCGGATCTGCACCACAAATATCAAGAAAATACTCATCGACACCATAGTGACGTAGCAGCATAGACGCCATAGACTGAAGTTTTGATGTAGCAATAACCATCGGCACACCATAACGATACATATCTTCTAGTAACTCCATTACTCCTTCATACATAGGAGTATCAAAAAAGCGCTCCTTATAAATATCGCGATATGCTTTCACACCCTCCTCAGGGTACTCCCATCCAAGAATACGAAAAGATTCTTCTAGCGGAGGGCCACAACACCACAAATAATCGCGAGGATCTGCAACGACGCCACAATGATCCATTTGAACAGTTGCAAAAATATCTGTCACTATTGCGCGCGAATCCGCTAATGTTCCATCTAAATCAAAAAGCACAGGTTTCATAGGTACATATATTTTTAGTCACCAAAAATTCCATCAACATTACCAACACCATGACGTGAAATATGGCCTTTAACAAAATTAATAACTGATGTTGGACCACGCATTGATGGGCCTTCGACAATAACATCAACCTGTTTGTCAAGATGTTCTCGAACAATCCACCCGTCTTCAAGAGGTTCTTCTTCATCAGGCAAAATAAGAGTTGAAGACAAAATAGGCTCACCTAAACGGTCCAGCAAAGCCTGAACAATTGTGTGATCTGGTATACGAACACCCACTGTTTGTTTCTTTGGATGCAACATCATTCGCGGCACATCTTTCGTTGCCTTCAAAATAAACGTATAAGGTCCAGGCGTCAAAGATCGAATGAGACGAAATTCTGAATTATCAACAATAACAAGCTGGCCAAGTTGCGCAAAATCATGGCACAACAACGTGAAATGGTGCTTTTGAGAAACGCGTCTAATCATACGAATGGTATCTAAACCGCGCTTATTGTTCATCATGCATGTAAGCGCATATCCCGAATCCGTTGGCAAAGCCACAGTTGCACCATCGCGCAAACGATCAATTACTTTATCAAGAAGACGTTCTTGAGGGTTTTCTGGGTGAATCTCAATATACGCAGCCATAATGCCTCCTTTTATGATGCGACCTTATGTAACCAACGAACAGGAGCTCCCGAACCAGCATAACGAAATGGCTCCAACTCATCATCCCAAGCTTGACCTAAAGCAACATCTAGATGTTTGCGTAAAGCAGATGAATCAGTTCCAGCTTTTTCAATAGCAGCACGTATACGATTTTCAGGAACAACAACATTCCCCATTAAATCTGTTGTGGCATAAAAAATACCAAGATCAGGAGTATACGAATATCGCCCACTTTCAGAAACTGGTGTTGCATCTTCAGTTATTTCAAAACGCAAGTGTTCCCACCCATTAAGAGCAGAAGCTAAAACAGCAGCCGTTCCGACTGGACCAGACCAACTTGCTTCTCCCCTATTCATCTTCGGTAAAGCAGGTTGTTGGGTCCAAGAGAATCGTATGCCATATCCAAGTACACTAACTACCGCCCATTCAACGTGTGGTTGAACAGCCGGTGGAACCGTGTGTATAAATATGACACCCCTTGTGACGTGCCTATTCATGATAACCTCCTGCAGTTTTGGTGGTTTTCCCCGTACTACCAAAAGCAGGAATAAATGAAAGTATTGCACGAAAAAACCATATATGCAAGCAATTACACACCCAGTTACCCAAAATGGAGCGTAAGAAAAACTCACGCTCCATGACAATTTTATCTGTTTAGGAAACTGTAAATCCTTTATTCAGAATCATTTTCGCTTTTCCATCACTGGTGTGAACCCATATGCGATAGTAATACGACCCCTTAGCTAATTTACCGAATTTAATATAGTTATCTGCTTGCGCAATAGAAAAACTATAGGTGTTCAACTTAGCATTATCGTATTTCACTCCACTAACCCAATTGGCAGTATTTTTACTAACAACACCAATTTCAACTCGTTTGATTGGCAAAGATGATGTAATCGTTCCTTTCAAAACAAAACCCTTCCCCTTTGCCAATGTCGTTGGCGCAGTGTAATTTTTGATATTAATAACTGCCGATGATTGAGTAACAGTAAACGGAGCGTCAATAACAGCTTTTGCTCCATCAAAGGTATGGACCCATATGCGATAACGATACGAACCTACAGGAAGATCAGAGAAAGTCACACTCTTTACCTGCGAAATATTGAAACTCTTTGCATTTACAGATGTGTTATTGTAATACTTCTTTGACACATACGCGGTGCCAGCATTATTAGCAATTCCAACCTCAATGCGTTTTATTATTGCTGAAGATGTAACCGTTCCAGTTAGAGCAAAAGATGACCCTTTTACCAGTGACGTTGGTTTTGTTACACCTTGAGTCACTATTGTTGGCTTAACAATTTTTTGAACATTGGAAAACTCTGTAGCTGCACGTGCTCTCAACAAGTCAGATGCTGAAAAGAAAGCAAAACCATTCAAGCCAGCATTACGAACAAGACTAATTTGCGTAGCCAAATTGTCACTACGCCACCCCCAACCTCTATCGTCACTTTGAGCATAACCAGTACGATAAGCAGCTAAACCAACATACATGGGAATCTTCGCAGTATTTTTACTCTTAAAGAGTTGAAGTCGTTGCGAGAACATAGCCGTTGCGCCATTACTACCCCACTGATTTGACCAATAAATCTGTGGTACAAGATAATCAACATATCCTTGAGTGGACAGCCACGTTGCAACATCAGAACCACCATTCATACAGTTTTCCCAATTACCTTGAGGACTAATACCAAAGCTAGCACGAGTCGTATGAACTAAATTGTAAACAGAACGCACCATAACATTAACATTCGCGCGTTTTGTTGCAGCAGATAAAGGAGCTGAATACACCTTTTTCGACGTGTCTCCCACTCGATAATACCCTTTTGCAGCGTGATAGAAATAATCATCAAAATGAACACCATCCACATTGTAGGCAAGTACCTCTTTTACAGCTGTTAAAATACGGGCATTTGTCTTCGCATCTGATGGATCCCAAAAATAATTGCTAGATACACGATAAGGATTCATGTACGCATGTAATTCCATTCCATACGAATGCGCAAGTCGAAGGGTAATAGCGAGAGGATCATACGTATACGTTTGAGCAGCTGTTTTTGAAGATGATGCTTTAGACGTCAATGCTGAAGATGCAGGGAAGGTTGAGCTCTTCCATGCAGCATCATCAAAAGAACGAACATGAAAATAAATAGTATTCACACCATATGTACGTGCTTTATTTAGTGCATTTTTCATATTTGTTTCAAACTGCGTTTGTGTTTTATCTTTCAAACCTAAATTTGCAAAATCAGTATAAGCAATCCATAAACCTCGACGTTCACTTTTACTGAATTCCGGATTCACATTCCCCTGAGCATGAGCTGGAATCCCCCCGATAAACGATGCACCCAGAAGCCCAAAAACAAGAAAAATGGTGGCCATTACTTTGTATAACGAGTTCCTTTTAAGCATGGTATAAGCTTATTATTCTTATTTTTAAGTCCTCTAAGACTTAATGACCACACATACGCAACAATAAATCTTTTTCCTGTACAAATACTTTTATCTTGATAAAAAGAGAGAAAAAATAGGGGTGTTTTGCCCCTATTCCTATCATAAAATTTTATTCATCTAAGTAATCGCGCAAAATTTGCGAACGGCTTGGATGGCGCAACTTCGACATTGTCTTTGACTCTATCTGGCGAATACGTTCACGCGTTACACCATAAACACGGCCAATTTCATCCAGTGTTTTTGGTTGACCATCTGTTAAACCAAAACGCATCGACACAACGCCAGATTCACGTTCGGATAACGTTTCAAGCACTTGATTCAACTGTTCTTGTAGAAGAGTGAAACCAACAGCATCAACAGGAACAACCGCCTCTGAATCTTCAATCAAATCACCAAATTCACTATCGCCATCTTCGCCAAGAGGAGTATGCAATGAAATTGGTTCGCGTCCATATTTTTGAACTTCAATGACTTTTTCTTCTGTCATGTCAAGTTCTTTAGCTAACTGTGCCGTTGTAGGTTCATGACCAAGATCTTGAAGAAGTTGACGCTGAACACGAGCCAACTTATTAATAACTTCAACCATATGAACAGGAATGCGGATCGTACGTGCCTGATCAGCCATAGCACGCGTAATAGCCTGGCGAATCCACCATGTCGCATATGTTGAGAATTTATAGCCTTTGGTGTAATCAAATTTTTCTACAGCTCGAACCAAACCCAAATTACCTTCTTGAATGAGATCCAAAAACAGCATTCCTCGACCGGTATATCGTTTCGCCAGAGAAACAACAAGTCGCAAATTAGCTTCAAGAAGATGATTCTTCGCGTCTTTCCCATCACGTGCGATGCGACGTAAATGACGTATATATGTGCGTTCTTCCGTTGTAGAAGATGGTAAATCACCATGCTCTAAAAGATGTTGAGCATACAAGCCCGCTTCAATGCGCTTTGCCAACTCCACTTCTTGTTCCGCATTTAAAAGAGCAACTTTACCAATCTGCTTCAAATAATCTTTGACAGGATCAGCAGTTGCGCCAGCCACATGAACACGAATATCAGGTTCACCCGATTCATCCGAATCAGCCATCATAAAGGCACCCTTTGAAGAAGATGAAACAGTTTCTTCTTTATTCTTCGGCGCATCATCAGAATCTTCATCAGAATCTTCTTCGTCAGAATCATCCATTTGCGCTTCAGCAATCATCTTCGAAATATCTTCATCATCAGATGAATCCTCTTCTTGAAGTTCATCGTCAGCTACGTCAAGATCGTCAAAATCTTTTTCTACTTCTTCTGGTTCTTCCTCAGATCCTTCAATGCTCCCAGTGTTATTGACTTCGGTTTCTTTTGCAATATTGTCATGTACTTCTTCTAATGTTTCTTCGTTTTCGATTTCAGATACTACTTCTTCTTCCTTCTTTGTTTTCTTAGCTGAAGAAGTGGTCGTGGCCTTCTTTGTTTTACGTGCAGTCGATTTACTAGATGTACTTTTACGCGTCGCTGTTTTCGTGGCAGAACCTTTAGCTTCTTTTACTGCACTGTCTTCACTTTTAGCGGCACCCTTTGTTGTTTTTTTAACTGCTGACTTCGAAGTAGCAGCCTTTGCCTTCGTTTTAGCTGCAGATTTAGCGGTAGATTTCGTAGCTACTTTTGCTTCATCTGATTCACTAGTTTTTGACGATG
>JAGBKC010000088.1 GCA_017934115.1 Actinomycetaceae bacterium
CAGGAGTATTGTCGAGCTTACCACGATGCTTCAAACCGCCTGTCCACGCAAAGATAGATGCGATTGGGTTAGTAGATGTCTTCTCGCCAGCCTGCCAACGGCGATAGTGGCGTGTAACAGTGCCATGCGCAGCCTCTGCTTCAACAGTTTTACCATCAGGAGTCATCAAAACAGATGTCATAAGGCCAAGAGAACCAAATCCCTGTGCAACGATATCCGACTGCACATCGCCATCATAGTTCTTGCAAGCCCAAACGTATCCGCCCTTCCACTTCAAAGCAGTTGCCACCATATCATCAATGAGACGATGCTGATACGAAAGACCAGCTGCTTCGAACTGCTCTTTATATTCATTTTCGTAGATTTCTTGGAAAATATCCTTGAATGCGCCGTCATATGCTTTCAAAATAGTATTCTTTGTGGAAAGGAATACAGGATATCCACGAGATAAACCATAATTGAAAGATGCACGAGCAAAATCTTCAATCGACTTATTGAAGTTGTACATTCCCATGGTGACGCCACCTTCTTCAGGGACCTTGCACACTTCGATTTCCATAGGCGCAGAGCCATCTTGAGGTGTGTATGTCAAAGTAACTGTGCCTGCACCTGGAAGTTTGACATCACTTGCTGCATACTGATCACCATGTGCATGGCGGCCAACAACGATTGGTTTATCCCAGTGAGGAACAAGGCGAGGGACATTATTGATAACGATAGGCTCACGGAAAATCACACCGCCAAGTACGTTGCGAATAGTTCCATTTGGGCTTCGCCACATCTTCTTCAAACCAAATTCTTCAACACGTGCTTCATCAGGTGTAATAGTTGCACACTTAATACCAACATTATGCTCTTTAATAGCATGTGCTGCATCTAACGTTACTTGATCGTCTGTTGCATCACGATTTTGGATCGACAAATCGTAGTACTTAATATCAAGATCAAGATAAGGCAAAATAAGACGGTTGCGGATATCTTGCCAGATAATACGGGTCATTTCGTCGCCGTCAAGCTCAACGACAGGGTTTGTCACTTTAATTTTTGCCATGAATATACTCCATTTCAATGAACAGTACGCTCTATAGATTACTTGACATCAAACTATCACACATATCTATAGGTATAAAGTTAGAGAGATGTGCCGTAAAACAAAGGTAAAATATTTACTGTTTCGTTTAGTTGCAGGGAACTAAAGGAGGGTTGCATGCTAAAAAAACTATTGGCAGTCACTGCCCTAGGTTTTTCATCGCTTGGTTTTGCTGCTTGCTCCGATAACAGCGCTCCTCGCGAAGGAACTTCCGAAATGAAAGATATTGCAGATATCCACGCAGCACAAGAAAAGGCTGCGTCGCAAGCTGCAACATCAAAAGCTGTACAAGAAACACAGGAGAAGGCAAGCAATGATGCTACCTCATCTGAGGAAGAAATCGATATTAATATCGATACTTCCGCTATTGGACAGCCACAAGAAGGCTCTGAAGATGCACCCGTTGATAGCGACGGTGTTCCGCTGTTGCCTATGACAAATTAAAAACTAAAACATACATAGAGGGCGAAGATATGTTTCTTCTCCCTCTTTTTTATGCTTTCCCTAGGTTTTTCCACAAAAAAATAATGCAGAAACACGTTTTTGCCTCTGCATTATTCACTATTTACACTTTCTTTAATATTGCCTTACAGTACGCGCACCAGAAAAAGCAACATCAGTGGAAAAATATTTCGTATTCTGCGACCCCATCACTGGGCCAACAACCGTAATATTCTTATTTAGCACATTTTCCCACTGCTGATCTGTTTGACACGTACCAGCTGAAGCTTCGCGCCACGAAACTTGAATACGACTGAGTGTCGATGTTGAAATTTCTTCACCCCTGGCATTCTTCCACTTCGCACCTGATGTCACAAACTGAATTGGTTGTTCAACTTCAAGAAGGTAATACACCATGCCTTGTGCACAATTTTCCTGACGCACCACTTTGCCCGTAACACTCGCATTTTGGCGCGCTGCAACATCAATACGAGACGGATTAGCACCTATAGCTTGACGTAACGCTGCTTGATTAGTGGTATTAGTGCTTTCCTTTTGATCTGCCTCAGATTTAGATTTTATTGAGTTTTGCACAAGATCGATATTTTCCGTAATCGTTGCCGAGAATTTTTGAATATCGGCGCGAGCCTCCTGCCTTTCGGCATCATCAGAAGCAGCATCAAGGCGAACAATCGCAGTATTAGTGTTATCGACTGCTTGCTTTAACTTTTGACGCGTTGTTTCATCTGCAACTTTATCTTGTGATGATTCATAGACATTATTACCGCGCTCAATAAGTTTTTTCGCATCCTCAACGATCTTAGCATTATCAGCATTCGTTGTTTCCTCTGAGGCTTTTTTTACAGCTTCATGAGCGTTTTGAAGGTTCTTCTTCAACATATCAATGTTTTTCTTTGCTTCATTGATTTGATCAATATCAGCTCCACTTGGATTATCCTGGCGTGGAATTGATAAAAATGGGCTATTCTTTGCTGAATTGATAGCATTAGATAAATCTGCACACACATGAGTATCTGAAACTGTTTTTGCGCAGCTTTCATTAGTTTCTTCTGCACGTTTTCGTTCAGTATTCAAGGCACTGACTGATAACGTGTATTGATGATAGGCTTTTTCATATTCCTCATCTACATCCGTAGAACGAAAAGCCCATAAACCAGCAATAATAAGTGCAAGAATAACAACTCCTGCAATATACATATATGGCGAACGCTTTGTGTTATTTTCGCCCGCTTGATCTGTTTGCGCTGAATCATCATTATGCAGCTCAGCTAGCACATCCGACATATCTTCTCCCCTGCAACGTGTATCGAATTAGTGCCATTGTAATTCGGCACATTCATCTTTTTATAGGGCGAAAGGAACAAACTACTATTCAGTTCCGCCAAATAACACACGTTTGATGTTTGGAGGGAAGAAATCTGGACCTTTAAGAACCTTTCCATCTTCACGATAAATCGGTTGTCCATCAGCACCTAATTTCGATAAATTCGATGCTTGAATTTCTGTCAATACTTTTGAAAGCGGAATACCAAATTCTAAAGCCGCACCATAAATGACATATATAAGATCCCCTAAAGCATCTGCAGCTTCAACAGTATCACGATCTTTAGTATCTTTAGCTACAGCTAAAGCAAAGGCTTCCTCAATGGTAGCGCGCGCCTCACGGCCATAAATAGAACCGACAAGTTCTGCAAATTCTTCTGCAATAAGACTCATGCGAAGATGCACACGCTCTATATCTACCTCGGGTTTTTCCTGAGAAATCGGCATACTATAGACTTCATGGAACTGGCGAACTAAGCCTTCAGGATCTCTGCCATTATGCTTCATATTTTCACTTGACATAACTTTATGTTACACAAACCGTAAAAGGGCGCGAGAAAAAACTTTGAATTATGGATGTAACATGATATACACCAAGATTTTTTTGTTTTACACACTTTTTATTCTCCACATGCTATTCTTATGTGCGTTGCTCATGCATATGCATAAGCAAGCGTCTATGCGCGGGTGGCGGAATAGGTAGACGCGCTAGCTTGAGGTGCTAGTCCTCACATCTCGAGGGTGGGGGTTCAAGTCCCCCTCCGCGCACGATATATGCGGTAGTTACTCATGTAATTACCGCTTTATTTTTTATTAACTTTCACATCATCACAAAAAAAGAATTATTTTCTTCCCTCTTCAATAAACACGCACGCGTCATACCGACAATATACAACTGGATACAGGCAATCATTTCATACCAGGTGAAATTGAATTCTTATCTCCTCTCACATCCTCACACCACAATCTCCACCAGTCAAGCTCTCCTTACACACCAACTTACGCACACCAGAACACCAACATCGTTTAAGCATCTACAAAATTCCACTCCTCACTGGCACGCTTACAAAGAAAGATAAGACTACTTCATCGCCGTTAATCAATAGAAGTGCACAAAAAAGGGATACACAAACGCGTATCCCTTTCCTTAAGAATATGCAACTATTGATGCAATAAAGCATTCCATGCTGCACCACGCGCAGCAGCAGCCTCACCCTGAGTTGACACAATCAGCTTTGTATTGTGAATAGCAGGAGACAAAGCACGCTCAAAACCAAGGCGCAACGATAAGAAATGACGCTCTTCTGCACGTGCAAGAGGACCGCCCAAAACAACTGTAGGCACATCCACCAAATTCACATACGAAGCCAAAGAACGAGCAAGAGGTTCACTTGCTTCATCAAAAATGCGCTGAGCCAAGATGTCATCATCCATCAATGCATCAACGAACAACGCACCAGGATCAACAACACGAGCAGCAGCAGGATCTAAAGATGCCCAACGCAACGACAAAGCATAGAACGATGTCATTGTTTCCAAACAACCGTGATTACCGCATCGACAAGGATTTCCCGGAGTTGCAACACGTAAATGCCCAAGTTCACCAGCATGCCCTCTAAAACCGCGACGCAACTGACCACCAAGCATGAGGCCTACTTCAACACCACGATCGACAAGAACATAAGCAAAATCATTCATGTTCTTCAACGGACCATAAGAACGTTCTGCCAAAGCACCTAAACGTGCTGCCGATTCAATAATTGGTTCTGCCTCAAAAACCTCTTCAAACATTGTCATGAAACGCGGAGAACGCAACCATGCAGGCAATGGCATAAAACCTTGAGAAATACGCCCTTCTAATGTAACTGGACACGGCACCGCCAAACCAACAACGTCATACTCAACATTGTTTGCATCCATCACTGCACGTGCTAATTCTTCTGCACGATTAATACGAACATCAAGGGGAAGCTGATCGTCAATAGTGACTGCAGCGTCACCAATGATCTCATTTTCACGTGACACAAGGGCAACTGAAATGCGCGCTTCGCCAATCTCAATGCCTAAAGCAACTTTTTCATGCTGCACAAGTTCAATTGACCACGCACGACGCCCTGATGCTGTTGTTGACGAACGACGAATACGGCCATCTTGTTCTAATTCAGAAACTAAAGAAGATACAGTAGCTTTCGACAGCCCTGTCGCACTCGCAAGATCTGCTTGCGTAGCACTACCCACCTTCTGCAATTCATCAATGATCTTCTGTATATTTGCCGAACGAAGATCTTGCAACGAACCACCTTGCATAGACATACGAATCCCTTCTGTGATTTTTTAAGTCTAAAGCTAAACAGCAAAAAATCTGCGATATTTTCAGAGTGTTATATAAAAATATAGGGAGCCACTAAAGTAGCTCCCAATATCTATTGAACACTATCATTATTCCTTAAAACGTGGAAAGGCACTTGCACCTGCATAACGAGCAGAATCACCTAATTCTTTTTCAATACGCAAAAGTTCGTTGTACTTTGCAATACGTTCACCACGCGCAGGAGCACCTGTCTTGATTTGACCAGAATTTGTTGCCACAGCAATATGTGCAATAGTAACGTCTTCAGTTTCGCCACTACGATGGCTTGTCATAGTTCTAAAACCATTACGATGTGCCAATTCAACCGCATCGAACGTTTCAGTAAGTGTCCCGATTTGATTCACCTTTACCAGCAATGCATTAGCAGCATTTTCTTCAATACCACGAGCTAAACGCTCAGGGTTAGTTACGAACAAATCATCGCCCACAAGCTGGACACGATCACCAATTTCAGCCGTTAATTGCTTCCATGCTTCCCATTCGTCTTCCGACAGAGGATCTTCAATGGAAACAACAGGATAATCTTCGAGAAGTTGTTTGTAATACGAAATCATATAGGCAGTATCGCGCTTTTCACCTTCGAACTGGTAAGCACCATCAGCGAAGAATTCAGTTGCGGCAACATCAAGAGCCAAAGCAACATCCTTTCCAGGTTCATAACCAGCTTTCTTGATTGCCTCTACGATCAGATCAAGGGCCTGAGCATTTGATTCAAGGTTAGGAGCAAACCCACCTTCATCACCCAAACCAGTTGACAAAGAACGCTCTTTCAAAACAGATTTCAAAGCATGATACACCTCAGCACCCATACGAAGAGCTTCTTTAAAACTTGGTGCACCAATAGGAGCAATCATGAATTCTTGGATATCAACATTAGAATCTGCATGAGAGCCACCATTAAGAATATTCATCATTGGCACAGGTAAAAGATGTGCGTTAGGGCCACCCAAATAGCGATACAAAGACAAGCCGGCAGATTCAGCAGCGGCACGTGCAGCAGCAATAGAAACACCAAGAATAGCATTTGCCCCCACACGTCCCTTATTTTCTGTGCCGTCAATATCGCGCATAGCTTGATCAAGTTCACGCTGATCTTCAGCTAACATACCCAAAACAGCTGGAGAAAGATCATCAATAACAGCCTCAACAGCTTCAGTTACACCTTTACCTAAGTAACGCGAAGAATCACCATCACGGCGCTCAACAGCCTCAAAAGCACCAGTTGATGCACCCGAAGGAACACCTGCACGAGCATATGTACCATCATCAAGCACAAGCTCAACTTCAACCGTAGGATTTCCACGGGAATCAAGAATTTCAAGAGAATCAATAGCTTCAATAACGGCCACATCTACTCCTTTACGAAAGTTTTACTCTTCACGTGTATATATTTACTTTTCTATAGTACAAGGAACACAGAAAAAACACTAAGTATTCCCTGCCACAAAATCTTTACTGCTTATTCTTCCTCGTCACTGCCATCAGTGAGAACATTACCCTTAATTTCTAATTCTGATTTCATGAGAAGCTCACTTGAACGTGCACGAGTTTCATCACTAAAATCATCCATAGCAATCAATGAAGGAACTTCATAGCGAGGAGAAACTGTCAACTTTTTTTCAAGTTCATCAGCTATCGCTTGAATATCACCAGCCGCATCTCCTGTTTCATCAAGAGCTACCAAAAGGTTAAGTTTGCAAACATTTTTTTCTTCATCTGACATTGAAGACGTATCACCACACATAGCTAGATATTCACTAGGAACGACATCTTTCATTTCTTTATGCTTTGCAAAGTATTGTTCTGCAAGATAGCTATTAACAAGAAGCGAAAGAACAGAAGGGCGACTATCAACTTCTGTAGAAATTTTATCGTAAGATCGATCAATATCAGCTTCAGTGATCACAAAATCATCACCAATTGACACTGCAACACCTGGTTTTGTGCACGAAGAAAGACCAAAAGCCAAAGAAGTAATGGCCACAAGTGCTGATATTTTCTTCATTTTCACCATTGAAGACTCCTCATTACAACATACGTACCACTCATACTTTACCCTATTGCCCCACCGAGGCCACGAAAACTGACGAAATCACCTGCGTTACCCACTCTAAAACCTGCTTATTTTCACTAGAAGAAGAACGCGAGGTACCTAGGCGCGAATCACTAGGCAACGGTATAAGTAAGGTCCGTACCGCAGGTTTTAAGCGCGCTGACCTGTACAGGCGTTTAAGGCGAGCTTGACGAGCATCTGAAAGGTGCACAGGAAAAAATCGCACATTCGATCCCATCACAGTCACTTCTTCAAGTCCTGCTGCAACGCACAATTGACGCAAAGAATTTATAGCAAACAGGCGCTCTACCTCAACAGGGATATCACCGTATCGATCACGTAATTCATTGCGGATTTCCGTGCATTCATCTTCTGTTTTTGCACCAGCAATTTTTTGATACATTTCAAGACGAAGACGCTCAGAAGGAATGTAAGATTCTGGCAAAAATGCACGAACAGGCAGTTCTATACGGACTTCTTTACGCGATTCTTCATCCTCACTTTTACCACGAAATTTTGCCACAGATTCTGCAACCATACGAACGTATAAATCAAAACCAACACCTGCAATATGGCCAGATTGCTGACCACCCAACATGTTACCTGCACCGCGAATCTCTAAATCACGGCGCGCAACTTCAATTCCTGAACCTAAATCCGTATGAGAAGCAATAGTGCGCAAACGCTCAAGAGCGGTTTGAGTGTGAACACGTTGAGCATCATAAAAGAAATATGCATAAGCACGCTCCCGTCCGCGCCCCACACGTCCACGCAACTGGTGCAACTGCGAAAGACCAAAAATATGAGCATCGTCCACAATAAGCGTATTAGCATTGGAAATATCGAGGCCGGTTTCCACGATCGTTGTGCAGACCAGAACATCAATCTCTTTTTCCCAAAACTTTTGAATAATCTCTTCAAGTGCAGATTCACTCATTTTTCCATGAGCAACGCCAATGCGTGCCTGCGGAATAAGCGAAGATAATTTATCTGCGATAGAAGGCAAATCACTTACCCTGTTATGCACATAAAAAACCTGACCATCACGCAGAAGCTCACGATTAATAGCTGCCAGCATCTGCTTTTCCTCATAGCGTCCCACATAGGTAAGTACAGGATGGCGTTCTTCTGGAGGCGTTGCCAAAGTTGACATTTCACGCACTCCTGTTACCGCCATTTCAAGCGTTCGAGGAATAGGAGTAGCACTCATCGATAAAACATCGACATGTGGATAAAGCTGCTTTAATGTTTCTTTATGTTCCACACCAAAACGCTGCTCTTCATCAATAACAACAAGACCTAAATCCTTAAAGCGAATATCGCCCGTTAACAAACGATGCGTACCTATAACGACATCAACAGTTCCTTCACGCAACCCTTCAATGACACCACGCGATTGGCTACTCGATTGAAAACGCGATAACTGGGCAATTTTCACAGGAAACCCACCAAAACGATTGGCAAAGGTTTCATAATGCTGAGAAACAAGTAACGTGGTTGGCACCAAAATTGCCACTTGCTTTGAATCTTGCACTGCCTTAAAGGCTGCCCGAACAGCAATTTCTGTTTTGCCATATCCCACATCACCACTAATAAGACGATCCATAGGAACAGGGCGTTCCATATCAGCTTTTACTTCATCAATCGTTTGAAGCTGATCTGGAGTTTCCACAAAATCAAAAGAATCTTCTAATTCTCGTTGCCACGGAGTATCTGCACTAAAGGCGTGGCCTTTCGTTGCCAAGCGTGTAGCATAAAGGCGCAATAATTCACTTGCTATTTCTTTGGTAGCAGCGCGAGCCTTCGATTTTGTTTTCGCCCAATCAGCACCACCCATCTTATTAAGCGTTGGAGCTTCTCCACCACTATACTTAGAAATGAGATCAAGCTGATCTGTAGGAACCCACAATAAATCTCCCGCACCTCCACGCTTTGTGCTGGCATATTCCACCACTAGATACTCTCGTTCAGCATTGCTGTTATTCACCTTTCGTTTATCCATACGAACAAAACGCCCTACACCATGACGGTCGTGAACAATAAAATCACCAGGTGTAAGCGTCAAAGGATCCACAGAGGAGCGTGAACGTCGCCGAGGCATGCGAACACGACCATTAGCAGAAGATACACTCTTACCTGTTATGTCCTCAGGTGTAAGTAACATGAATTTTTCGTTTTCACTCACAAAACCCTCATGCACAGATGCCACCACAAGATAGACAAGTGAGGATTCAAAAGAAGAGGGCATTTCTTCTACAAGACGAGCTGGAATACCTTCCTCCATAAACTGACGCTCAAAACGAGAAGCAGGGCCTTTACCTGAAAAAACAACAACACACACCCACCCTTCTTTTACATGCTCGCGCAAAAACTCTTGAAGTTTTTCGTTGCTGCCATGAAACTTCGGCGATGGGTGCACATGCGATTTTTTTTCGCCCCGCATAAGATCAGAAATACCAGCAATCCTCACAACCTGCATATTCTTGTTATCAACACGATTGATCATCTGATCATAAGAAACAAAAGAAGCAGTTCGAACATCCACAGGAATTTTTCCACCCGATACAGCTGCCGACCAAGCAGCAGCTAAGAATTCTTCTGTTGTTTCCTGCAAAGATTGGGAGCGCTGTTCACATCGTTCAGGTTCCACAATGCATACGCGTGAATTACGAGGAATAACTTCATCAATCGTTTCCATGCGCTCCACTAAAATAGGAGCAAGAGATTCCATGCCATCGACACTGATACCATCGGCAATTTTTTCGAGTATGTCTGCCGCACCTGGAAAAGTTTCTATTGCCATACGAGCACGCTGACGCACATCATCGGTCAAAAGAATTTCTCGACATGGAGGTATGTGGACTTTTTCGACTCTTTCTTCAGATGAGCGTTGATCTGCGATAGAAAAATAGTGTATCTCCTCAATCTCATCACCAAAAAAATCAATGCGAACAGGATGAGGCAGATGAGGAGGAAAAATATCCAAGATTCCGCCACGCACAGCAAAATCTCCGCGTTTTTCAACCATATCCACTCGAGAATACGCAGATAAAACCAGGTCTTTTTCTACTTCTTCCATATCATAGGAATGACCTTCGATAAGAGTAATAGATTTTTGTTTACCAAGCCCATGCACAATCGGTTGAATAAAAGAACGCATAGGCATAATCAAAATCTTTAAAGGCGGAAAATCTTGCGGACATGCAAGACGTCGCAAAACAAGCAAACGTTGAGCAACTGTATCAAAACGAGGAGAAAGCCGCTCATGAGGAAGTGTTTCCCATGAAGGAAAGATATCAAGATATTCGCGCGGAAGAATACATGCAAGAGAATCGAATAATTGCTGCGCCTCACGCCCCGTTGGAACAACTACTACAAGCATCCCGTCTTTTACCTGTACCATTCGCGCAAACAGAAACGGAACAATACCTTTAGAAACAGGAATATCGATATCTCCTTGTAAGGATCGCACACATTTTTCTAAATACTCATTCCCTTCAATGAGGGATACTAGCGATTGCAATGGTCGTGTTGATGCATCTGCCATGATTCCCCTCTTAAGCTGCCGTATGTAAACGCATAGTTGCTTTTTCTAGACCAAGATTCATAACATCATCAATCGCATCGCATGTACGATCAATGATAAGTGGCAGATGTATTTTTTCCTCTTTCGTAAAATCACGCAACACATAATCACTCACTTCCATGTATTGCGGAGGACGCCCAATACCTACACGCATGCGGATATAGTCAGGAGTTTTTAAGGTTGTGGTAATAGATTTCAAGCCATTATGTCCGCCTTCGCCGCCGCCTTTCTTGAGTTTAAGGCGTTCAAAAGGTAAATCAAGATCGTCATGAATAATAATGAGTTTTTCAGGAGCTACGCGAAAATAATCGAGAATATTTCTTACTGGCCCGCCCGATTCATTCATAAAAGAATTTGACATTCCCAGTATGTAACCCGAGTCAGTACTTCCTGGAACACGAATACTTGCTACTTGGGCGCGCGCATTCTTCAGTTGTTTTAATGAGACATGAGCACGCTTCGCTAATTCATCAACCACCATATACCCAATATTATGGCGATTTCCAGCATATTTATTACCAGGGTTACCCAAACCAACGATCACATACATATCTTCATTCTATTGCAGAACCAGCAAGAGATAAGCTCCATCAAGATGAAACCGCGCACCGTATGAATTGAATCCGATTCTCAACAAGCACTCTATTTGTGTAAGGAAATAATGTCGTCGCATTTGTTTGCGAGAGACATGTCATGGGTTACCATAACAATAGTTTTCCCACGCTCATCACGCAATCGCGATAAAAGCTCGAAGACATTTTCAGAGTTCTGCTCATCTAGCGAACCGGTTGGTTCATCAGCTAAAACAAGGTCACCCGGTTTGACGATACAACGCGCCAAAGCAACACGCTGGGATTCACCACCCGAAAGTGTATTCACATTATTTTTTTGCACATGAGCCACACCAAGCGATTCAAGTGCTTCAGCTATCTCTTTTCTCTTTTCTTTCTTTGATTTCTTCACATACTGCATAGCATACAAAAGGTTATCTTCAACGCTGCTATCAGCAATAAGAGCAAAAGATTGAAAAAGATAATTAATATTATTTCGACGCATTTTTGTTGCCTTCACACTGTTGATAGAAGGCATTTTCACACCATCGTATTCAATATACCCAGAATCAATACTTTCAAGTAAACCAATCATATTAAGAATCGTTGATTTACCAGCTCCAGAAGGACCCACACAAGCCGTAAAAGAACCACGAGGAACACAAAAACTCATGTTATCAATGACTTTTCGACCGCCATATGTTTTACACAGCGAATACGCCTGAATAATGTTCTCCATAGCTGCCACCTAACTTTCTCCCATCTTCAAAAACGCAGGAATACTCGACACATTCTTACGCATCACAACAAACAACAACAACACCTCACACACTAAGAAAAACAACCAATACATACTAACTATAAGGCTTCCGTACCAAGTAACTAGCATTGCCTGCGTCAACCCAACACACACCATAGCAAGGAAAAGAAGTCTATATACACGCCATGTACCATGACCTAAAAATGTACCCACCACAATACGCTCACGGAAAAGATGATCATATAACGCAAAAGAAATATAAAGCAACGTAAGAGAAAAAATAATCCCTAATATAACAAGAAATCCCACAAGATAGATAACATATTTCATATCCTTTATAACATCAGCTACTTTACTGTTTATAGTCGAAAAATGAATGTGATTATCGTATAAATGAAATGATTTCAGAACATCAACGGATGTAAAATTCTCCAATGCCTGCCTGTCAAGTTTTATATAATTATCATTTACCATACTTGCAATAAGACTTTCCCCTTCTAAAGATGTCATATTAGCCGGAGTTGAAATCAATATAACAGGATCTACCGTATACGATTCTTCGCCTTCTTCTTGCACACCCCATGTAAATATTTTTTCCGTGAAATCATAATCAACAAAGGAGACTTGCCTATCTTTCATAAACTTTGTTGTAATGCCAGAACGACCTTCACTGCTATCAAGATCTAAAAACTTACAATAGTTTTTCAAAAGTTCTTTTTCTGCACTATCAATGGATGACGAAATTAAATAGATTCGTTCACCGTTTTGAACTTTTTGCAATATTTCATCACTCAAGGGAACATTGATTTTTTGAGCATAATTTGGCGACATAACAAAAAACCATCGCTCTTTAGTAGGAAGTTCAAAATCATATACTTCTTCTTTTTTCAGATCTTCCCAATACTTTTTAGAATTGAAAGTACTGGTAAAAAGGTACACACCCTTCTCATTATAATATTTGGAATACCACGAATATACGTCCTTTTCCATGGTAGGTAAACTGCCAGCTTCACTAGCCACATCATCACCAGGAACATAACTATCAAGCACATAATAATCTTTTACAGATTCCCATTGATTCAAGAGAGCATATTTTTCAGATATAAGTCGTATAGGTTCATCACTTATATGTGCAATACCAATTACTCCAATCCCCGAAAACGAAAACAGACCAATCAAAATGCCAACAAATAATTTACGCGGTAAACGTTTTTTTATCGCATTGATAGGAGAAATAGAAAACACAACAAAAGCAGGAAAACCAAGAATGCATATAAGTAAAATCCCTTGTACAACACTACTCAACAAATAATAAGAAATATACAAAACACTTATAAACGAGGCACCAATCAAAATCCCGCTTAATATCTGCAAAATAGCACTAATCACAAATCCATATACGAGAGTTCTATACACACTGAATATAAATTGCGAACGAGACCATCCTAAAAGCATCATTTTTCCGAGAGTTGGAACTTTTTTTATAAGTATTAAGCTTGCCAAAATAATAATCAAAAAACTAGTTACCCCTATAGCAATAAAAACATATGCCATCAATAAATTATCAACCTCTTCTCCTGAGGTTTTTTTAGCAATATCGCTACGATCCATACCAGACGCTTGAGCAATACTATTTAAAAATGAATCATAGTTTTCTACAGTAAAACCATCCACATAATAAATCCCATTAACAGTAGATTCAGAAGAAAAATCACTCATTCGTTGAATCTGTATATCACCTAAAGCATCAAAATGATCGAGTTCTTTGATAGACGTAAAACCACCAAAAGTATTTCCTAAAGTTGCCTTTTCGACTTCAGATTTTTGCAGCATATCAAAATCTTCTGGAGTGAAAATAGTTGTTCCTAAAAAATCATAAGTATTATGCACATTTTGTATTTTTCCTTCTATAGCTACAATGGTTTGATAACGAAAAATATCTTCGTCAGTTTTTGTTCGAATAATAAAAAGATCATTTTCATACACCTGTGAAAAAATTGCTTCCCACACGTCATGTTCCTTTTCAGCAGAAACACCACTAATTCGAATTTCTTGACGATTGCTTTGAGCATACTGTTTAACGCCATCATGCAATGATGCATTGAGGAAAAAAGATACTGCCAATGAAAAAATAATAGCTTGAATCCATATAAGTACAACAGTTGTGTATTCAAGAAATTTTTTTTTCACCGTAACAGCACCTTTCTTTCCTTATACGCGTAATGTTTTATTACTTTTTACAATCCCACTGTGCACGAACTGTAGAAAATCCAACTCTTTTTTCAGCTCGCGCATTCTTTTTACCAGCTGGCACCCATGAACTTGATAGTCCGTTTACTGTTGCGCGATGAGCAAACCTTCCACTTGCCACTTCAGAATAACCATATATCTGGCTTAACGTGCGCCCATACTGCCAATAAACCGCAGTACCCTTATAGTACACAGTTTTACTTGCTGCATCTGCAGCTGCAGGAAAAGCCAACGAACACATCAGCAAAGCCAGTGTTGACGCACCAATTTTCTTTATCTTATTCATACGAACTCCTTTGTAACTATATACGCTGTGTGCGTCCCTTTATCATAAAATACATAAAAAAAAAAAAAACAAGCGATATGAATGTGATATAGAGCCAATATGCAAAAAGGAGCGCATTTAGCGCCCCTTTTTTTTAACAAAAAACTACGAATAACTACTATTCAGCAACTTCTTCACCTTCAGCAGATGCCTCTTCACCTTCAGCAGATGCTGCAGAAGCAGTGGCTGAAATACTGACAACGATTGTTTCAGGCGCAAGGTCACATTCAACATCAGCTGGGAACTTAACATCAGCAACAGTGACGTGCTCGCCTTCCTTGCGACCATCGATATTGACAGCAATAACTTCAGGAATGTCGACAACTGGGGCCTTCACACTCAAGTTCATATATTCAACAGCATGCAATGTGCCAGAGAAAGATTCACCTTCAACAACAACAGGAACTTCAACTTCAACCTTTTCATCACGTGTCACACGAAGAAGGTCAACGTGAGTAAGTGTGCGCTTCAACGGGTGGCGCTGAACGTCTTTCACCAATGCGAAAACTGGTTTTCCTTCAACTTCGATAGTCAAAACAGCATTAGCTTGACCTTTAATCGCCAAGAACAATTCATGCGTATCGAAAGAAAGATGCTGAGCTTCTTCTTTCAAACCATAAATAACAGCAGGTGTGCGACCTGCGCGTCGAAGTTGACGAGATGATCCTTTACCCAAAGAATCACGTACTTGTGCAATAAGATTTGCCATTGTGTACTCCTTATTTTTCTCTATGACGTGCCTTTAGGCAGGCATGAAGTACACCCGCCGCGTCGATAACGGAAGCAAGAATTCTTCTTCCCTCGCCGAGGCAACATATACAGCCTAGCGAATAAAAAGCGTATAGAGATGTTTTTTTGGATAGTTATACGTCACCATACGATGTGAATTATTTATAACTGTTTTTTCGCTAATTGTTTTTGCAATTTATTGCGAGCTCGCCCCCCCCAACTTCCATGCCTTCGTCATATTGGAAACCGTTATTTTTCCAACTTCCTCTATGGACGGCAAGTTTTCGCTTTTTAACTTAGCATCAATCTCCTCATGCGTAAGACCAGCAGATTCGCCTTCACTCATAATATTTCGCGCACACTCTAAGTTTTCATCATGCTCGATTGCCACTAATTTTTGCAGCACAGAATCAAGTTCTTTTTGTAATTCTGCAGCTGTTTTTTCGTTCCTAAAAATCCAAACATTTTACCTTCCCATAAAACATATTCGCTATTTAGTTAAACGGCACCAAAGAAATGAAAATTCCCTATTCTCATCAAGAGCAAGAATACTATCATCAACCACAAGACCAGAAACAGCAATCGCAGCTGCAACAGCACACACAATCATAATGCCAGCAACTAGATAGCGAACAATATCATATGTAATTAGTTTTTTCATATTTACCCCTCTATCACTAATATTATTAAAAAAGAAAGACTCTTTTATTTTAACTATATACTGTTTTTTAATAAAACAACAGGTAGACCATGTTTTTTTATAAAACAACATGAAATAATGCGCCATTAGCAAGAAGAAAACGACGACATCAAAACACACATAAAACGCTTTTAGAAAAGCTGGAATTGATAAAGCAAGACAAGGTAAATAGCTGAAATTACAACCGTCACCAGCATAATTGGGAAACCAATTTTCGTAAACTTCATAAATGAAATAGGATGCCCATGTTTCGTAGAAATATCAGCCAATACAACATTAGCAGAGGCACCAATGAGCGAACCATTACCCCCTAAGCATGCACCCAAAGAAAGTGCCCACCACAAAGGAGCAATATCTCCATCCATCTGCCCACTTGCTTCCATAGCAGTGATAATAGGAATCATGGTAGCGACAAATGGAATATTATCTAAAAATGCCGAAATAACAGCAGAAGCGACAACAAGAAGAATCATCGTTGCAAAAACATTTCCGCCCGTTACCTGAACTAAGCCATTACCGATAGCTTCAATAGTGCCAGTGACCTTCATACCGCCAACGATGATAAACAAGCCACCAAAGAATACGAGAGTCGTCCACTCTACATTATGTAAAGCTTTCACAACATCCGCACCTGAAAGTAAAAGCATAAAACCAGCAGCCGAAAGAGCAACAACAGAAGATTCCACACCGAGAGTTGCATGGAACATAAAAGCAAACACAACAACTACCAGCATAACAACAGAAAGAATCATCTTTGAACGATGTTCTACTAATGGTTCAAGTTCCATCACTAATTTTTGTTTTTCAGCATTGACGGTCATTTTTCGTCCATACATAAGATATGCAATACCTATAAGCACGATCATTAAAATGACAACGACAGGGCCGTTGTATTTCAAAAAGTCTGCAAAACCAATGTGTGCCTGACTTCCAATCATAATATTTGGCGGATCGCCAATAAGAGTTGCAGTACCACCAATATTCGAGGCTAAGATTTCAAAAATGAAGAATGGAATCACTTCTTCATCTAAAAGTTCACATATCGTAAATGTCATCGGCCCGATAAGAAGAACTGTAGTCACATTATCTAAAAATGCCGACAAAATAGCTGTCAACACCATAAATAACATCATTACACGCCACGGATTCCCCTTAGCCATTTTTGCCGTGTGAATAGCGAGAAACTCGAAAAGACCTGTTTCCTTCACTACAGCAACAAAGAGCATCATTCCCAGTAAAACACCAAGAGTATTCCAGTCAATAAGACTTTCCCCAAGCTCACCGGATTTTTCAGTCGTATGAGAAACCACTTCATGAAAATCAACCACGTGAAACAATTGCAATAAGACAGCACCCACGACTGCCACAACAGCACGATTAACTTTTTCAGAAATAATCAATGCCATGGCAACGAGAAACACAACAATTGCAAAAATCTGGGCAAATCCCATGATAACCCTAACGCCGATCAATAGATATGCGCCACAGTATACCGCAAAATAGCGCCGCTTACATAAGAACGTTCATTATGCGCCATTAAAGAGAAGCAATAAAACTCCATAATAACCAGCCAGTTAACACGAACCCGCCAATAATAACAAGAATGCGCATGAGTTTTTCAGAAATGTATCGCTGCACTTTTGGGCCAGCATATCCGCCAAGCAAAGCGCCAATACCCATGGCAATAGCATCACGCCATATCACTGTACCTTGAACAATAAACACTATCGATGAAGTAACGTTAGCAAAAAAGAGCAAAAACGCTTTCAAGGCAATACCATCATGAATATTGATATCCGTCATCATTGTCATAACAGCAAGTAAAATCGTGCCTGCACCTGCACCGAAATAACCGCAATAAACGTTCACCACAAACAAAGCCAGCATATAAAGCAACTTTGGAGCCTGCTGTCGGCCTTGGCGACTAGAGATATATGCATGGATACGCTTACTGAACATAAACATAAGTGTTCCCGCTAAAACGAACCAAGGAACAAGACCTTCAAAAATACTTGAATCAAAATACAACAGAGCAGCACCGCCAACAAAGCCAGCAACACTTGCCACAATAACTTGCAGGAGTTTACTATACCCGCTCTTATAAGACGCAAGACGCTTTCTATTTGAGATGATAGAGCCGATTCCTGAACCAATAAGAGCAACCGTATTCGTCGTATTAGCATATACTGCCGGCACACCCAAAGCAAGCAAAGCAGGATAAGAAAAAAGAGAAGCTAACCCCGTTAAATACCCAAGAATTCCAGCAAAAAAACCGGCTGTTAATATAAACAAGAACCCCATTCTTTTATAGTACTCTCTAAATGCCGACTTTCTTTTTTATGTACATCATTACGCACTAAAAAGACAATGAACACAAAAAGTAAAGAGCCCTTAATTTTTATGAGAATCTTTATCTTATCAATTCATGTATTTTGATGAGTTTTAAGCAATTCAGCAACGGCAGCAGTACCGAAAAATCCTCCTAATATGAAACCACTAAGGATAGGTACCCAAAATACTGTCCATCCAAATTGAACACCCTCAGGTAAAAATCAATTACGATACATGATCAACGAATAAAGATGCAGACTTCCCCACGTAAAAAGAATGATGTTACCTAAGATTGTTCCTACAATATTCAAAATATGTAAAAATCTTTTCATATTCTCCCTCTTACTTTTTTGCGTTTTTGCATATAAGCCACACATATTCCTGCCAATAAAAAAACATAAAAAGGCTTGTGTACCAGTAATTCTGTCATCACCAATGAACTTGAGCTAATACCACCCAAAGCAAAAGCAAAATACAATCCGTAAGAAACATATAAAAACATATCTAACACAGTACTTACATGCTTCTTAGTTCCTATTCTTTTCATTATGACATCATAATTTCTTGCAATATATAAAGCTATACCCGTTAAACCACCTACCAAAAAGTAAAGAAAATCCATATATGTAAAATGAGACAAGAAAGAAAAGTGCACACAAACCAAGTGATACCAAATTTCAAGAATAGAACCATAAAGAACTAAATATAAAAATACATGCAAAAACTTTCTCATCTCACAATTACCTCATAAATCTAAGTTCATAATGAGTTGGTATCGCAACTCCATTAGCATCAACAACCCACGGAGCATCAATAACACTCACTACTTCATCACCAGTGATGTCAGCCCTCATAACATACAGTATATTCGTTTCTTCATCTTCGATAATATAACTAGATTCAGGAAACTCATAGACATAACGTTCAGGAGCATCCGCATTTTCAAGAACCGAATGAACACGAGTAAACCCTTCATCACTTACACCTTGCACATAAAACATAGATTAACACTATCGCGCCTCATAAAATAAGGGAGAAAACAAATACACCAAAAACCTGCACATAGTTGCCTATATGCAGGTTTCCCTATTCATAAAATAATGTTTTCACAACGAACATCATCATTTTTTTATTAAACCTCAATTACTCCTATCATTTCAAAAAACGATATTCCGGCAACCAGTAGTGCTAAACATCCGATTATAAAATACCATCGAAGATTCCAACTTGTTAGCTTCCATCGTTCATATAAGGTACGTTCTTTTTGCGTTTCCTCATCTTGTTTTTCCGGCCAACTCATGTACCAATGAAACAAAAAAACTGTACTAACAAAGCCATAAGCCACAAATCCAACCCATGGTTTATCAAGAAAATCGAGCATGTAGCCCCTCCTATTTTGATGCTTCAACAACTATGTCATAACAACTTTTAATGCCCATAAGATCTGCAACCGAACCAGCGCCATTAATAAGGAAATTATATGTATTCGCGCCTGTTTTTTGACCGCGCATAATATTACGAGCTTTCGTAAAACTTCTTGTGTTTTTAATATTGACAGCAAATTTTTTCACTTCTCTTGCTATCGTTTTAAAACGCGTACTATTACTTCCGCCTAAATTCATCCAAGCTCGATAAGCATTCTTCAATCGAACAGTTTTCCCACCTTTAAGTACTTTATAAACTTTTGCAGAAACAGTAGCAACTTTACCTGGTGCGAATGCAAGTAATGATGCTGTTCCTGCAATGCACGAGCTTGCTTTTTTAATCCACCAGAAAATACTTGGGTCTGCAGTGATGGGGTAGGTAGTTTGGGCGTTTGTGGTGATTTTTTGGATGAGTGTGTCGCCTTGTACTTCGTAGTGGGTTGGAAGTGTTTTACCTTCAGCATCGATAGCCCACGGCGCTTCAATCTCACCCACCACTTCGCGTGTTGTGCGTATTTGTGTTTGCTCATCTGGAATAGCAGCCAAGGCCTCGATTTGCTCCTCGGTCAATTGTTCTATATCTTCATCAGTAATATTGTCTTTACCAATGATAGCCATAGCAGCGTTTTCTACGCGTTCACTTTCACCAGGAAGTATTTCTTCTTCCATTGTTTCACGTACGATATCAACACCGCCATCAGCGCGCTTTTTAAGCTGCGTTTGACCATCAAGATCAAAAGCATAAGATAGTTCACGAGCTGATTGTTCATCACCTAACACAGCGATAAACTGTTCACCACCAGCAGTTGCACGATGCACGATATCCATACTATCAGCATCAGAAGATAAAACCTCCATACCATCAACCATAGTAGAACCATCAACACCTTCAACACTGACAAAAGAATCAGTCAGAACAGAAGTATCTACATCAGCATCCTCAACATTCATATCACCATCAACATAATCAGCTGCCGCCTGTGCAAGCTGCACCACATCACGAGGATTCTCTTCATCAAAATCTTCTACAGCATCACGATACTCACCAGCCACATCACTGCGAGATGATGACACATAGGCACTGCTTTCAGTTTGGATGCCATCAGCGCTCACCGCAGAGGCAACACCAATACTTCCTACACACAATGCCACGCCAGATACTCCCGCAACAAGTTTATGAAACCTTAAAACTTTCACTGCTTTCATCTACTTTACTCCTTACAACACGCAAACACATCTACGTGCTTGCCTTCACTATTCCGCTCACTTTTATCTACTTCCACTTCTTTTCCTAGGAAACCCTAATATTTTTTGCAAAAAAGCAAAAAAG
>JAGBKC010000089.1 GCA_017934115.1 Actinomycetaceae bacterium
CATAAATAAATTTTTTGTCATCAAGTTTTCTGGAAATGCAGGAAAACATAGTATATAAACATAAAAAGTGGGGATATCGCATGATATCCCCACTTTCATAAAAGACGTTCTATTTCTCGTCATCACTTGCTTCTTCAGCAGCTTCTTCAGTTGATTCAGCAACTTCAGATTCTTCAGCAGTTTCCTCTATTTCTTCAGCAGCAGGTGTTTCTTGTGAATCTTCTGCAACTTCCTCAGCTGGAGTTTCTTCTGCCTTTTCTTCAGCAGCTGGCTTTTGAGCCTTTACCTTTGGCTCAACTTTTTCAGTTACCAAAGAAATAACCGACAATGGAGCGTTATCGCCCTTACGGTTACCAACGGAAATAATGCGAGTGTATCCACCTTCACGCTCTTCGAAAAGTGGAGCAAGCTCTTCCATCAAAATATAGGCAACTTCGCGATCTTGAACAACTTTCAAGATTTCACGACGATTATGTAAGCCACCCTTCTTAGCCTTTGTAATAAGCTTTTCCATATATGGCTGTACAGTCTTTGCCTTTGCAGTTGTTGTGCGAACTGATTGATAACGGATAAGATCCTTGCACAAGTTCGCAATAATGTGGCGCTGATGAGCGGCACTGCCACCCAAACGCGGCCCTTTCTTGGGCTTTGGCATTTTTATCTCCTAAGAAATCTAGACACCTTACAATACACCGGTATCGTTAAAATGCATTGAATAACCATCATCACCATAGCCAGGGAAATAACCTGCTGGTGAATCCTTCAACTTAAGATCCATCTTTGCTAATTCGTCTTTAACATCTTCGATCGACTTAGCGCCAAAGTTACGAATATCAAGCAAATCTGCTTCACTGCGTTCACACAATTCGCCAAGAGTATGAATGCCTTCACGCTGCAAACAATTTTGCGAACGTGCAGGAAGATTAAGGACTGTAATAGGACGTTGCAAATCAGAAGAATGATTTTCTACCTGAGGTGCTGGGCCGATTTCAATACCCTCAGCTTCAACATTCAAATCAACACACAAGCCGAAGAGCTCGACAAGTGTCTTGCCTGCTGATGCGAAAGCATCGCGAGGGGTTGTGCAGGGCTTCACTTCAACATCAACAATGAGTTTGTCGAAATCAGTACGCTGACCAACACGAGTTGCCTCGACTTTATACGCAACCTTCACAACCGGAGAATAGATCGAATCAACTGGAATACGACCAATTTCATCATCAGCGTTCTTGTTAAGCTCTGCAGAAACATAACCACGTCCACGTTCAACCGTAAGGTCAAATTCGAGCTTTGCATTTTCGTTCAAGGTTGCGATATGAAGATCCGGATTGTGGATTTCCACACCAGCAGGAGGAGTAATATCAGCTGCTGTGACCTCACCAGGGCCTTGCTTACGAAGATACATGAGCACTGGTTCATCATTTTCAGATGAAACAACGAGCTCTTTCAAATTAAGAATAAGCTCAACGACATCTTCCTTAACACCAGGAACAGTGGAAAACTCATGCAAAACACCATCAATACGCACACTTGTGATAGATGCACCTGGGATAGATGACAAAAGTGTACGGCGAAGAGAATTGCCGAGAGTATAACCAAAACCTGGTTCAAGAGGTTCAAGTATGAAACGAGAACGTAAATCTGTAATCTTTTCTTCCGAAAGCTTCGGACGTTGCGCAATAAGCACAGTTCTTTCCTTTCCGTGGTTTACCGCTATATGAAAACCACGTTCATTCATATGCGATCTCTGTCTATCAGCATATGCGCAAACGCGTTATCAACGCATTTACTTGCAGTTTTCTGCCTTATATATTGACGTTATACGCGGCGACGCTTTGATGGGCGGCAGCCGTTGTGTGCTTGTGGAGTAACATCAGAAATTGACGTTACCTCTAAACCAGAAGCAGTCAATGAACGAATTGCTGTTTCACGACCTGATCCTGGGCCTTTGACAAATACGTCAACTTTCTTCATGCCTTGATCCATAGCACGGCGTGCAGCATTTTCTGCAGCGAGCTGTGCAGCATATGGAGTTGACTTACGTGAGCCCTTGAAACCAACTTGGCCTGAAGAACACGATGCAATAACAGCACCTGTTGGATCAGTAATGGAAACAATGGTGTTATTAAATGTGGACTTGATGTGGGCATGCCCCACTGCAATATTACGGCGCTCCTTACGGCGTCCACCGCGGCGCGCACCTGTCTTTGGTGGCATATCTCTTTACCTCTTAACCTATCGACTACTTCTTCTTACCAGCAACCGTACGCTTTGGACCTTTACGGGTACGAGCGTTTGTCTTTGTACGCTGACCATGAACAGGAAGGCCACGGCGATGACGCAAACCCTGATAACAACCGATTTCGATCTTACGGCGAATATCGGCTTGTACTTCACGGCGAAGGTCACCTTCAACCTTGTAGTTCTCGTCGATATGGTTCTTGAGTTTCACGAGATCATCCTCAGTAAGATCCTTGACGCGCGTATCTGGATTAACACCAGTAGCTGCAAGAGATTCCTGAGCACGTGTACGACCAATACCGTATATATATGTAAGTGCTACTTCTACCCTCTTCTCGCGGGGCAGATCAACACCAGAAAGTCGTGCCAATTTCTTAGCTCCTATTTTCTTTCAAAGGTATGAAGCATTGCGGTTCTTAAGTTTCCTTAAGCTGTAGCCTTTGATCTACAGGTTGAGAGCCACGTTGCCACCGAAGTGGGTTCGAGCTACCATGCAATGCACTGACTAGGCTTTTCGCCTATTTTCTGCTTAGCCCTGACGCTGCTTATGGCGCGGGTTTTCACAGATGACCATAACGCGACCGTGACGGCGGATAACCTTGCACTTGTCGCAGATCTTCTTCACACTGGGCTTAACTTTCATTATTATTCTTTCTCAAGTTGACCCAAGCAAGCATCACTTAAAGCGGTAGACAACGCGACCCCGAGATAAATCGTATGGCGTGAGCTCCACGATCACACGATCTTCAGGCAAAATTTTGATGTAATGTTGACGCATTTTTCCTGAAATATGAGCCAACACCTCATGCCCGTTCTCTAATTCAACACGAAACATTGCGTTAGGGAGCGCTTCAGTAACGGTTCCCTCAACCTCAATGACGCCTTCCTTCTTAGCCATGATCCTCGCTAACAATTGGAATCAGTTTTATACCGGATTGCATAAAACCAAGCACATCTGACCGAAGACAGAATGCACCGACTTTCTATAGTACTTTTTGATAGCTAAAAAAACACATTGTTTAACGTGGAACATGTCTCACAACAGCATTATTTCGCTAACTCTTGAGCAATGTGTTGAGCAATGAGATTATGGCCTTCTGTATTTGGATGGTCACCATCAGCAAGTAAATTGAACTGACGCGGCAACAAAGTAGCCCCATCGATATATGTCATATTATCGTAAGCAGTTACGACTTCATGAAGAATATATGGCAAGGATTCAACGCAGCTTTTATGATGAGTGCGATAAATGATATCACTATGCCATGTAGGAGTAATAACATACGTGCGCACATCTGGGAAAGCATCATGCAAAGCTGCAAAATATTCTTCTATCTCTTTTTTCACCGATTCTTCATCGCAGGCATCATAGCGATAATTTGCACCAAGTTGCACGATAATGCGGTGCGGACGCGCATATGAAGACAAGTCAGCGATCGTTTGAGCGTTAAATACCTGACCACCAATGGACTGATTGACGATATCACACATCAACATACGCGAAAGTTGAGCAGCATATCCCAAAGCAGGATTACCTGTATAGAACCCTTGCGAAAGAGAATCACCCATAATAAACAGAGGGCGCGCCTTTGGCACAGGAGTCACATGCGTACCATTGACAGCGATCGAGCGGATTTTAGCACCGCTAAGGACCGGCAACCAGACTTTCACATGATGATACACCAATGTATCGCCCGTTAATTCAGGATTTTTTTGAGTTTTCTGCTTATCTTTTTGCGGTTCAGGAATAGAAGTAAAAGGAGTTGTATCCTCAGTTCCATCAAGAAAAATGCGGATAATAGATTCTTCATCACTAGGCGCATGAATACCTTTGAATTTTCCATCGACATACACAGCACAACCATCATAAGGAGTATCTAAAGAATGACGAAGCGAAATAATATCATCAATCACTTTTTGGGAAGATGAAGGAAGTTCATCGACCGATGCCTCGATTTCAATGTGTGTTGCATCCGTGGTAAATTCGATAGAAATTCCCGAGGTACAGTTGACCATGTCTGCATAAATTTCTGGATAGCGCACGCCTTCAGCAACGATGGCATCTTTTTGACCTTTCGTAAAACGTTCAGGGCGGATCCAATTATCATCACACACGCGATAAGCAACTTCACCATGCAAAAAATCAACAGAAGAAACAGCAAAAACAACTTGTTCTTGTGTGCTTGATTGTGCGCCCATTATTTTCCTTTCACCATCGCAAGGGTACGGGAATACTTTACACGATGAATAATGGAGCGGGGCATGAAATATCAGTGTATTTTCGCCTATCCCCCTTTATAAGAGAAAGCAGGATCGCTGCACTTTTGGGCGATAATGACAAATAGAATCACTACGAGCATTATCGCAACGTATTACCACTCCTAACATGAATCCCCCTAACATACGGCAAAAGTGCACTCACAATGACGGAAGAGATGCTATATCAACATCTAGCGCATCACGCGCATACATGCGAAAACGATAAGAGCATTTTCCCTTTTCAGAATAATTCCATCCGCCACTTGGATCTTCTTGAACAACATGAAAATCATCTGGAATGCGGGGAGCAAAAGCATCAGCATCAGGCACATCAATATCAATATCTGTAACGCATAGAATATCGGCTCTATTGATACACTGCTCATATACGTGTGCCCCTCCCATCACCCACGCTATTTCGCGTGAATCGACAAAGGTTAGAACATCATCAAGCGAAGAATATATGAAAACGTCCTCATGGGCAACGGCAGGCAAAGTGCGCGAAAGAATAATGTTCTTCCGTCCTGGTAGAGGGCGAAAACGTTCAGGCAAAGAATTCCACGTATTCTTTCCCATAATAACGCTGCACCCGCGCGTTATACGACGAAAAAGTGCCATATCTTCTGGAACGCTCCATGGCAAAGTATTATTAACACCAATAGCGCCGCCTCGCGCTTGCGCCCATATCATTCCCAGCATACGCCTCACCCCTTTTATACTGATACAGGTGCAGAAATTTTTGGATGATGTTTATAACCTTGTGAAGCATCAATATCATCCATCTCATAATCAAAAATTGAGGCAGCTTTACGCAAATTCAATGTGGGGAACGGGTAAGGTTCGCGTGAAAGCTGTTCTTTTACCTGATCGATATGGTCGAGGTAAATATGACAATCTCCGCCTGTCCAGATAAATTCACCCACTTCCAAATCACATTGCTGTGCAAGCATATGGGTCAATAAAGAATATGAGGCAATATTGAAAGGCACACCCAGAAACAGATCGGCACTTCGTTGGTAGAGCTGGCACGATAGCACACCATCAACAACATAAAATTGAAAAAAAGCATGGCATGGCTGCAGAGCCATAGAATCTAAATCTGCAACATTCCATGCAGATACGATAAGACGGCGCGAATCAGGATTGGTTTTTAATTCATCGACAAGTCGCTTGATTTGATCGATGTGCTTACCATCAGGAGTTGGCCAATTTCGCCACTGATATCCATACACAGGGCCTAAATTACCGTTTTCATCTGCCCATTCATCCCAAATAGTAATACCATTTTCATGCAACCACTCAATATTTGTTGAGCCCTTCAAAAACCATAAAAGTTCACCCTTAACAGCTTTCATTGGGATAAATTTTGTTGTAATTCTCGGAAATCCCTCGCGTGCAAGGTCATAGCGGATTTGACGCCCAAAAACAGAAAGAGTTCCGGTACCTGTGCGGTCCCCCTTCTTCTTTCCATTTTTTAAGACATCTGCCAGTAAATCTTCGTATTGACGGTTGATGATTGCCATAAAGATAGCTTATTATTCCTAAGCATTATTCTTTACATATACACGATTGATATCTTCCACAATCTCCCGATTTGACGCCACGCGCGTAGGTAAAGCATCAGCTTTTCAACAAAAAACGTCCGCTTACACAACCGTGCCAATATAAATATATTTATCGCATACTTTTCCATATGAATCGCGAACATTCTTTTCTTCTTTTGCGCGTGTTAGTCCTTTTGCATCATAAAAGGAAAAATCACACGTTGTATCAGTATAAAGAAAATAGTTTTCCATATCATGAGATGAAAAATACTCGTGGTTTTTTTCCCATAAAGCACCACCTACGCCTTTCCCGCGCACCTGTTTATCGACAAGGAACAACAAAATTTCTCCTTGAGTGGCAGAGCGTGCATCAGAAGAAAACGAAACATTTTCCTCAATACTGATGCAGCATTGACGATACGCCTGTTGCAATTGCTTATCTGCACATAAAGGAGCTGTAAATTTTTTTTCCAGCCTTAGCAATTCACCTTCTGCTTGTTTTTTCCATATGTAGGCATTTTCATCCACTTTGTGGATGGTACTCATCACGCATCCATATATTTTTTCATTTTCATAGGCAACATAAGCAGCTGTAGCGAAGCGCAACAGATGAAAAAAATCAACGGAAGCAAGGTTGTACATTAATTGACGTTCTGCATCGCTGACACATGTATCATAATCAAACCATTGAGAAGCGCTCATAATGATACATGCATCTACATCAGTATCTACTAATGGGCGAATGTCCATACTATCACCTTAACTGTTTTCTCTTGCTGCAATTTGACTCTCTTCCACAGCACCTAGCATACAAGCAAGAAGAAAGACTAATCTATTAATCCGCCATATAGACTTACTATTTTCGATATTTTTTCAAGAACGCGTTTTTTCACTACATTACGCTGACTACCAGCAGAAAAACGACTCATTTTCGGTAAAATTCTTGTTATTGCCGTTCCGGTTTCCGCCACTTCTCCGCTTTCAAAGCATCGGTCAATAAAAATACGCGCAAACTCTTCGTTAAGTTTTTCTGTTTCAATAAGTTCGCGTATATCGTTCTCTTTGCGTGTACAAAGAAAGTCGAACCAATCTTCAGTAGATGTCGTAATAGCATTCGTAGCTAAAAATTCATCAATAAGTTCTTTTTTATCGCGCAATTGCGGGCTTGAATTCACAGCCCGTTTAATTTCTGCCTCGATTTCTTTATCTTCACCATTCCCTCGGGCTGCTCGTTTTTTTTCAACCAATTGAAGAATATAATGCACATCAACTTGAACTTGTTTGACCAGCTCCATTTCAAAAACAAGATCATCAACAATGGATTCTTTTTCGGCTTTATCAATACATAAAAGGCGTTCACGAACATCTTGATAGACACTCACATAGTTTTGAAATTCTCGATTAACTCCTCCCTTTTTATCACCGAAAGGATCTTCAGATAAAAATTCATCGAAAGAGACAAGGATATTTCGTAATTTCAAAATACTTCCAAAAAGAGTCACGAATTCTTTGATTTCTTTTTCATCGTCAGGAAAACGAGCAGAAGGAAAATGAGCACGGAGTTCCTCAATGGCCTGATAATATGCCTGAAAATAATCCATATAAGGTTTGAGGATAACTATTGAGTGTGCTTCATTATTTCCAAAAAGTTCAAGAGCTTTATGTGTTTGCTCTTCTAAGTTACGGAAACACACGATATTTCCATGATGTTTTACATCGTTGAGAATACGGTTGGTTCGTGAAAATGCTTGTATAAGCCCATGTGATTTCAAGTTTTTATCGACCCATAAAGTATTCAAGGTGGGAGCATCGAAACCCGTTAAGAACATGTTGACAACAATACAGATATCAATTTCCCTGTTTTTAAGTTTATCTGAAAGGTCTTTATAATAGTTAGCAAAACCTTTTGCACTTGTATCATATGCTGCTTGGGTTGAGAACAATGCACTATAATCGCGCATCGCTTCATCTAGTGCTTCACGTTCTGATGCATCTAATGCAGCTAAAGCAGATTCTTCATTGGACTTGCAACCCTGAACTAGACTTTTTCTACAGGGACATTCCAGCTTCTCTGAACTCCACCGGGCTCATGTAGCCCAGCGTCGAATGAATCCGCTTGTTGTTGTACCACCAAACGTAGGCATTGAGCTCAAGCCTTAG
>JAGBKC010000090.1 GCA_017934115.1 Actinomycetaceae bacterium
CAATTACACCATACCCCAAAGTACGTGTAACAGAATGCTACAGCACTACGTCATAATACTCATCATTAGAACGATGTGCATATGTTTTTCTCATAATGCCCATCACATCCATATCCCTAGTTATCAATCTGAGTGCGTAAGAATTCTTCACACCTCTTCAAACGTTTAAGCACTTCTTCTTTTCCAAGAATAAACATGGAATCTACCACAGGAAGAGACACGTTTGTGCCCGTCATTGCGACAAACAAAGGACCATAAGCAAAACGAGGTTTTATTTCAAGCCCCTCAACAATGTGTGTATCAACAACGCTCTTGATAGACTCACTACTCCACGTCTCAATCTTCTCCACATGTTCACTAACAACTGCAAGGACATGAGGAGCTGTATCCTTCAACTTACGTACTGCTCTTTCATCATAATCAAACGCATCATAAGAACAAAACAAAAAGTTCATCAAAGAAGGTGCATCACCCAAAAGTTGCATACGTGTTTGTGCAAGTGGAGCAGCTTGCCTCATGATCTCTTGTTCACGCGAGGTCAATTCGCCTAAAGCAGCAGAAGAAACGCTCCCACTGGCATGCAGGTAAGGAACAAGGCGGCGAGTATAATCGTCAGTTTCAAGACGACGGATATGGTCAGCGTTAATAGCGTGACATTTTTTCACGTCAAAACGTGCAGGATTAGGATTCACCGAGGCAACATCAAAACTTTGACATAACTCATCTTTGGAGAAAATGTCAGTTTCGCTACTCATTGACCAGCCAAGCAATGCCAAATAATTCAGCAAACCTTCTGGAATCATGCCCTGTTCACGATGAATAAACAAATTAGACTGAGGGTCACGCTTGGATAGTTTCTTGTTTCCCTCTCCCATAACGTATGGAAGATGACCAAAAACAGGTGTATATTCTGCAATTCCAAGCTCTTCTAAAGCCCTATAAAGAACAATTTGGCGCGGTGTTGACGAAAGAAGATCTTCACCACGCAAAACGTGAGTAATACGCATCAAAGCATCATCAACAGGATTAGTTAATGTATATAGCGGCGCACCGTTAGCACGCACAATCACATAATCAGGAACACTACCCGACTTAAAGGTGATAGTACCTCGCACAAGATCAGTAAATTCAATGTCATCATCTGGCATACGCATACGAATAACAGGCTGACGACCTTCTTTGCGATATGCTTCTTTTTGCTCATCAGTAAGGTAACGATCATAGCCGTCATACCCCAGTTTAGGATCTTCGCCTTTCGCTTTATGACGCTCCTCTATCTCTTCTGGTGTTGAAAAGGATTCATAAGCATATCCACCATCAAGAAGTTTTTGCGCAACATCAGCATAAATATCCATGCGTTCTGATTGGCGATATGGACCATGCGGGCCACCTTTGCCAATTCCCTCATCCCAATCGAGCCCCAGCCATGAAAGCGCATCAACGATTGCCTGAAAAGATTCTTCGCTATCGCGAGCAGCATCAGTATCTTCAATACGAAATACAAATGTTCCACCAGTGTGACGTGCATACGCATAATTAAAAAGACAGGTACGTATTAACCCCACATGTGGAGTGCCCGTTGGAGACGGACAAAAACGGACACGAACATCACTACCTGTTGCAGTTGTTACAGCCATATTTTTCTTTCATCCTTTTAACAACACATTATTGACTTTATATTACACACGTTTACCTTCGAGAAAGCACTGGATTTGACAATATTCCTATACCGTCACACTGAGTTTCCATCACAGACGAAGGAGCGACACGCGTAGAACTGAGTGAACCAGATAAAATAATATCTCCAGGTAAAAGACTGCACAACGAACTGGCGTATGCCACCAATTCTTGAATAGTAAAAGGAAGAGAGCCACCTTGTTGTTCACCATTAATACTATCGATCAAAAAATCAAGGCCCTCACCGATAGCAACATACGGGCCGAGAGCGCATGAGGCATCTGATAATTCAGCTTTTCCACGAGCTTGCTTATCGCGCAACAGACTATGAGCTAAAGTCACACCAAAAACCACTTTATCTACTGCTTGCGCACGCAAATCTTTACACGGTCGACCAATAATAACAGCCACTTCTGAACGGCAATACACTTCTTTTTCATCGCTGCCTATAATGAGCGGTTCTTCTGGGCCAATCACCGATGTATTCGGTTTCATGTAAACATGAAGATCATCAACAGATTTCGCATCATTAAAACCAGTGAAACCAATAATTTTTGAGCGTGGAATCATGGGAGTAAGCAAAGATACATCCGAAGATGCCAAATGCTGACCTGTCAATGTAAAATCACCGAACATAGGATCATCAGCTAACACAGCATAAGAATCGCCATCAACAAGCGCATAACGCGGGCCTTGATCTAAAGAAATTCGTGCACATAACATAGTTTCTTATACTAATAGAAAATATACACATTAATAATAAGTATCTCAGTTGCGATAAGGCTCATTCGATAAACCCAAAACAGGAATAATAACTGATGGATCAAGTGATTTTTCACTGTTTTTTAGTTCATCGGCCAACCACACTTCTTCAGCAAGCAAAGCCTGCCACAAAAGCATACCAACACCTTCCACTATATGCGCACCACTTTTTTGCGCATCACGTAGCATACGTGTCATACGTGGATGATAGACAGCATCAGCAACATATTGCCCCAGATGAAAAACATCAGACGGAAGTGGCGATTCATCAGGTTTTCCCATACCCACAGGCGTCGCATTGATGACAACATCTGCCTCATACGCATATCTACGAACAAGCACACTATCGTCAATATCATACACATCCATTGGTACACATACACATTCAGAAAGAGCACGAATATCACTTTGCGATTGCATAAAAGTTGAATTATTTCGCTTAAACACACGAACTTGAGCGGCTTTTTCTAACCCTAATTGCGCACATATTGCCAAAGATGCTCCTCCGGTTCCCAAAACAACCACATTTTTACCAGTCACTTCACCATTTTCTTCACGTATAGCGCGCACCATGCCAGCGCCATCCGTGTTATGCCCAACAAGTTTTCCCTCTTTCCAATACAGCGTATTAACAGCACCAATAAGTTGTGCCGATTCTGTTAAAGAATCCAGATATGGAATAACAACTTTTTTTAACGGCATCGTCAAATTGACTCCACCAAAAAAAAGTGTACGCATACTTGAAATTGCTGATTCTATATTTTCGCATTTGACATCAAAAGCAAGATAGCGTGCATCAACGCCGATATGACGAAAAGATGCATTATGAATCAATGGACTTAAAGAGTGTTCAATAGGGGTTCCATAAACAGCAAATAAACGCGTTTTTCCAGATATTTCTTTCACGCTTTTCCCCTCCTGGAACTCCAAACACATAAAATTTTGCAGATCACCATTGTTATATCACATCAAAAGATACTGCAAAAAGTAAAAAATAATGAAAACTCCATTTCATAGTTATTTAAGTAAGAGGAGTAAGAATATACCTACCCCTCTTTTTTATGCCTTTGCATAATTACGCAATGACAACCACGAAGTAATTCCTGCTAAAATAACCGCAGGGATAATCAACAACGAAGAAACAGTCATAGCATCAGAGACACTCACGATATACGTACTGGAGAACCACTGACGTATAAAGAAGAAAACAAGACCAACAAGGCCAATAACACTGAGAATTCCTCCCACCAAACTTGCAAGCATACCTTCAAGGATGAAGGGAAGCTTCACAAAGAAATTAGATGCACCAACATAACGCATAATCTCTGTTTCATTTTTACGCGATAAAGCCGATAAATGAATCATAGTAGGAATAAGCATCAAAGCAGTAAGCCCCATCACAACAGCAAGTCCCGCCGCAATATACTTCAATTTTTCAAGAGCCTTCACAATGGGTTTAATATCTTTACCGGGGTCTTGAACAGAATAAACACCTGACAATTCTTCCAAAGAAGACACAAGCGGCGCAGAATTTTCAAAATCCTCCAAAACAACCTGATAGGATTCCTGCATATCATCTTCCACAATACTTTGCGTCCACGTAGAATTTTCATCACTTAAAGATTCGCGCATGCGAGCTAAAGCCTCATCTTTTGTTTCAAGTGCATATTTTTCTACAAGTGGAGATCCATCTAAAACAGCTTCAATTTCTGTTTTCTCATCTTCTGTTACTTCACCAGCAATACACTGCGGAACATTTGTATCTTGAGCAGAACACAAAAAAACGCCAATATCAGCATTTCCTGTAAAAGCATCTTTTAATTTAGGTACCTGCACACCAACAAGCAAGGCTCCACCAGTAAAAAGAAGGGAAATAAAAGTAACAAGAGCTAAAGCCGTTGCCATCACTTTATTTGACCACAACCCCTTAAAGGTACGCGAGAGAACAAAGAAAAAACGCATTATAAATTGCCTCCCTCATATTTTGCTTGCTTTTGATCGCTCATCATCACACCAGCATTGAGTGCGATAACTCGTTTACGCATCTGGTTAACAATATCCTGATCATGCGTTGCCATCACCACGGTCGTGCCATTTTGGTTAATACGATGAAGAAGACGCATGATCGACAAGCCCGTATCACGATCAAGATTTCCCGTTGGCTCATCGGCCAAAAGAAGGGAAGGACGAGCAACCATCGCGCGTGCTATAGCTACACGCTGACGTTCACCACCTGAAAGATCATGAGGTAAACGGCGAGCTTTTCCATCTAATGACACCATCTCAATCGCAGCATTGACTTTTTCTTCAATGCGTGATTTTTTCTCGCCAACAACTTGCAGCGGAAGAGCAACATTATCAAAGACATTTTTATCTTCCAAAAGGCGAAAATCTTGAAAAACTACACCCATTTTTCTGCGCAAAAAAGGAATTTTACGATGCGATAATTTTGAAATGTCATCACCAAAAACTGAAACTTTTCCCGATGTAGGGCGTTCTTGAGCCAAAATCAAAGAAAGTAAGGTAGATTTACCGCTACCACTAGGACCTACCAAAAAAACAAATTCACCATCATCGATATGAAAACTGATGGAATCCAAAGCGAGATGCGTTCCTCGCGTATACTCCTTGATGACATTATCAAAATCAATCATATGTACCAACTTCCTTTAGACACAGCCTATCAAGAGGCACATCAACAGATGAGTAACACACCGATAGATTAAGGAAGAAAGCATCTCATACACGAAAAAATAGTTAAGATTCTACTTTTTCACCTGTTGCACGCCAGCGTATCCCTGCATCAATAAAACCATCAAGATCACCATCAAAAACACGTTCTGCATTTCCCGATTCATATCCTGTGCGAATATCTTTTACCATCTGGTAAGGATGCAAAACATATGAGCGCATTTGATCGCCCCACGATGCTTTGATATCGCCGGCAAGTTCTTTCTTTTCTTTTGCCTCTTCTTCTTGTTTCAACATCAGCAAACGTGATTGTAAAACTCTCATCGCTGCTGCCCTGTTTTGGATCTGCGATTTTTCATCCTGCATCGACACGACAATTCCTGTTGGGATATGCGTAATGCGCACAGCACTATCTGTTGTATTCACTGACTGACCACCAGGACCAGAAGAACGAAAAACATCGATACGAATATCAGATTCAGGAACATCAATATGATCAGTTTGCTCAATAACTGGAATAACCTCAACAGCAGCAAAAGACGTATGACGTCGAGCTTGAGAATCAAAAGGAGAAATACGCACTAAGCGATGCGTCCCCGCCTCAACAGACAATGTCCCATAGGCATAGGGCGCATAGATTTCAAAAGTTGTCGATTTGATTCCTGCTTCTTCTGCATAAGACGTATCTAAAACTTTTACCTTATAACCACGGCGCTCAGCCCAGCGAAGATACATACGTTGAAGTATCTGCGCCCAATCAGCTGCATCAACACCACCAGCACCACTGCGAATAGTCACAACTGCATCACGTGAATCGTATTTTCCAGAAAGCAAAGTTTGGATATGCACTTCATCTAATGTCGACGACAATTTATCTAATTGCTGGTGAAGTTCTTCTTCTAATTCAGTGCGCATATCTGCCTCTGTTTCTTCACGAACCATATCTAATAAGGCAGTAACATCTTCCAAAGATGCTGACAAATCGGTAATTTTTTTCAATTCACTTTGCGCATGGGAAAGCTTTGAGGTAAGAGCCTGCGCTTTTTCAGGATCGTCCCATAAATCCGGAGCCATCGATTCTTCTGTTAACTGAGCGATAGATGCACGCATATCATCAAGATTTTTTACTGAAACTATTTGTTCATAACGTGAATGCATCTGCATAATTTCTTGAACATAATCGCGTGCCATACCTTAAGGGTAATACACGATGAGATGACATATATGAATAACTATCCCCAATACGCCTAATATCACGCATATGAACGTTAGGCGCGTTACTAGACCCCATACAAAAAACAGCGTAAGTTAGAGTGTGTGAAACTCACAGCAGCATACTTAGCAGGCCTAGCCGTTGAAGCCATCCCCCATTTAGATGTCGTTGGCATACGCGGAAAACTTGCATACACCAGCGATTATGCTAGTGTCACTATCATTGATTCACACGGAAAACAATGGCGAGTCCGCTATCCTCTCAATTCCTTTGCGTCAACTGCCCTAGAGGCTGAAGCTGCTCTTGCACCTGAACTTTTAACTGCTCTTCAACAAGGCGATCTCACCTTTGATGTCATGCGACCAGCAGGTTTTAGCTACACTCAAGAAGGGCGCGCTCTTGTCTACCCCGAACCATACGGGAAAACCATTTCTTTTGACAATATGACTGTAAACGAGGCACAATCATTAGCGCGCACAATAGCCACCATTCACATGCTGCCGCCTCGCATTATTTCACGCAGCGGATTACCCACATACACAAATGAAGAATGGCGACGCCGTCTTCAAGCAGAATTAAGCGACGCCAACCATACTGGTCACATTCCTTCTTCACTTCACAAACGATGGGATGACATTCTAAATGACCGCCAATTATGGAACTTCACCCCCACAGTTGTTCATGGTGACGTTGATAGTGAAAACTTTTTATGGGCTCGTCAATCTATTACAACTGTTATGGGATGGGGAGAAGCACATGTGGGGGACCCTGCTTTAGATCTTGCCTCCCTCATGAGCATTGATGACGATCTTTTACATGCCGCCCTCATCTCATATGAACATACACGCAAAAATGGACGTGATGAAAAGTTATTAAAGCGTGCGCAATTCATGAATGAGTTCTATCTTTTACGATGGCTTATGTATGGAGTACACCTTCATGATGAAGACATACAAATAAATGCCATCAAAATGCTCAAAGAACTTGATGACCAAATCGCAGATGAACGGCTAGAAACATCATCATGGAGCGTTGAAAGCAGTGATGCATTCACAAAGGATCCGCTACTGTAAACACATAAAAACATCCACAACATAAAATACAAAAAAAAAAAAAAGAGAAGGTATTTTTTCCCTTCTCTTTTTTGCGATTTCATTAATCTCGTGTCAGCTTTCGATAAGTCACTGCATGCGGACGTGCAGCTTCAGGGCCTAAACGATCCACTTTATTCTTCTCATAAGATTCAAAATTTCCTTCAAACCAGTACCAGGATGCCGGGTTTTCATCTGTACCTTCATAAGCAAGAATATGAGTTGCTACACGATCAAGGAACCACCTATCGTGCGTAATCACAACAGCACATCCAGGGAACTGCAATAACGCATTTTCCAAAGATGACAAAGTTTCCACATCCAAATCGTTTGTTGGTTCGTCAAGCATAAGAAGATTACCACCTTGCTTCAAAGTTAAAGCAAGATTCAAACGATTACGTTCACCGCCCGATAGTACGCCAGCCTTCTTTTGCTGATCTGGCCCCTTAAACCCAAAAGCAGAAACATATGCACGCGAAGGCATTTCTACATTGCCAACTTGGATAAAATCAAGGCCATCAGAAACAACTTCCCACAAAGTCTTTTCCGGATCAATACCCGCACGGTTCTGATCAACATAAGAAATCTTAACAGTTTCACCTATCTTAAGACTTCCACTGTCAAGTTCTTCTAGACCAACAATTGTCTTGAAAAGAGTTGATTTACCAACACCATTCGGACCGATGACCCCCACAATTCCGTTACGTGGCAATGTGAAGGAAAGATTATCGATAAGGGTTCGACCATCAAAACCTTTTGAGATATTCTCTGCTTCAAGAACAACATTACCTAAACGCGGGCCCGGTGGAATTTGGATTTCTTCAAAATCAAGCTTACGTGTACGCTCAGCTTCAGCTGCCATTTCTTCATAGCGCTCCAAACGAGCCTTTGATTTTGTTTGGCGACCTTTTGCTGACGAACGCACCCACTCAAGTTCTTCTTTCAAGCGCTTAGCAAGCTTAGCATCTTTTTTCCCTTGAACTTCAAGGCGCTTTTCTTTCGTTTCCAAATATGTGGAATAGTTACCCTCATATGGATACAGCTTTCCACGATCCACTTCAGCGATCCAACTTGCCACATTATCCAAGAAGTAACGATCGTGGGTAATGGCAATAACAGCACCTTCATATTGAGCTAAATGCTGCTCGAGCCATAAAACAGATTCTGCGTCTAAATGGTTCGTAGGTTCGTCCAAAAGAAGTAAATCAGGAGCTTCGAGCAACAATTTACATAAAGCAACACGACGACGTTCTCCACCGGAAAGAACACTCACTTTTGCATCAGCTGGAGGACAACGCAAAGCATCCATAGCCTGAGCAAGTTGAGAATCAAGATCCCACGCATTTGCAGCATCGATTTCTGCTTGCAATTTACCCATTTCGTCCATCAAACTATCAAAATCAGCATCAGGAGATGCCATTTCTTCACCAATGGCATTAAAACGCGCAATTTTCGCAAAGAGATCCGCTTTTGCCTCTTGGACATTCTCTAAAACAGTCGCATCTTCTTTCAAAGGTGGTTCCTGCTGTAAAATACCTACGCTATAGCCGGGAGTTAAACGAGCATCACCGTTAGAAGGCTCATCCAAACCAGCCATAATTTTCAAAATCGTTGATTTACCTGCACCATTAGGTCCAACCATACCTATTTTTGCACCAGGAAAAAACGACATAGTCACATCATCAAGAATCGTTTTATCCCCTACACGCTTATAGGCATGGATCATCTGATAAATATATTCAGCCACATGATCTCCTTTTATAATTGTTCACCACTATCTTACTTATCAATGACCTTAAGTGCGCGAAATACCTCAAAGACGTGAAAGAAACATCATGCATTCTTTTGACACATCAGATTTTAAGCAAAAACCAATTCTGCGTCTGGTGCAAGATTCTTTACCTCGCCTTTTTCATTTTCTTTCTTCTTTTCTTCTGCTATCTCTCTGTGCCCACGATTCTTCATATATTGAACAATTCCATGGTTCATATCAACACCGACTGAATCAGCTATCAACACCATCGAAGAACGGTTTTCTCCTTCGCGAGTCTTCCATGAACGTTGTTCTAAACGCCCACGAACAATAAGCGGCATGCCTTTCGAAACACACGCGTGAACATTTTTTGCTAATTCCCCATAGCAGCGCACAGAATACCACACCGTTTCACTATCCTTATAAACCTTTTCACGAGGATGGAAACTTCTAGCTGTTACACCTACAGAAACAATACACATAACATCCACACCACTTGCATCAAAAATTTTTGGAACACCGCCCACATATCCCCGAATAGTGACTTGAGTTGCGTTAAACATAAACATTCCTTTCTTTTTTCAGTATGTTCACCTCCATCATGACTCACACGTTCCACATGTTTAACTCCCCTTATACACTGTGGATATAGACCTCTTATCCACAAGCATCATTACATAAAAAAGAGAGGGCTTTTCACCCTCTCTCTACGACATATTCTCTCTTAGGAATTTTCTTTTTCCTCATTAAGGAAAGTATCATAATCTGCAGATTTAGCATTAGTTAACATCACAGGTATACGCAAAAGAAGACCGAGAGCAAGACCGCCACATGCAATACCTAAACGCCCCGCAGTAGTCTCAAAAGGCCAAGAAATAATAGCAAAAGCAACAGCAGCAAAGATAATAAATATGCCTATGAACTCGAAAATACGAGCATACAAAGGAACATAAGGAAGTCGCGACTGAGATTTTTCACCCTCAACATTTTCACGTCGAGCACGCAAAGATTGAACAAAACGTCGCTCTTCTTCATCACTCCACTGAGAGCGCGAAGAAGACAATGCAAGTTCACGCAAACGTTTCTTTTCTTTAATTGCGTCAATATCACCACTTAAATGCGAATCGTGAATATCCTTCTTCGCCAAAGCAGCAGAACGCAAAGCAGCGCCTTCTAATTCAAGACGAACATGCTTATGCCGACTCAAAACTTCCAAAGTAGGCTGAACTAAATCTTCATCGACCACTTTTAGAACAGCATCATAAGCTTTTATTTCAAATTCATCAGCAGCCTGTTCGCCACGAATTTTTTGCATGCGAATCGTATAAACACGCAAAGCTAAGCCAATGCCAAGGCCCAATCCTCCAAGAAGCACACGCTCAATCATGCCTTCAAAAGGCCAAGCAACCAAAGCACCAACAACAGAAAAAGCAGCAAGCATAATGCCAAAAATTTCTAACACACGTGGAAATAATGTTGCTACTTTTGGCACGTTCAGATCATCAAGAACATTACCCACATCACGCCTAATACGATCAGCATGGGGAATATTCTTATCCATTTCACTCGCCCACGCAGAAGGTAAACCACTCTTCACGTGCGACATCCACCCATCACGAGTCGCATGCATCAATGAGGTTGCAGGACGTTCTGGGCGAGCAATAGCAGTAGCATGAATAGATGTACCTGCATGTCGTAAAGATTGCACAACAGCAGAAACACCCGCAGAACTTTCAATATTGACGATGGTGTTTTCAATCAATTCTTCTGTTACTGCCGGTTCTCTATCGCCAACCGTTTCTAACAAACGCATACGCACCGCATCCAATTCTGCCTCCGCAGTAGAAATAGCAGAATTTTTATCGGCAATTACATTCTTTAAAGCACGAACAAGATAATCAACACCATTATTTTGCAATGCTGATACCGCATACACAGGAACATCCGCCAAACCATCGTTCGTGAGCTTAAAACGCACATCGTCAAGAAGTTTCGATAATGCTTGTTCAGGAACAGTATCAATCTTATTCAGAACAACGATCATATGTTCTTTACGGCGGCGCAGCTGCGATAAATAAGAATCATGAATGAGATGGTCTGCATATTTTTGTGGATCTAAAACCCAAATCAATACATCTGCCATAGGAATAACACGATTAACTGTAGCAGAATGTGTCTTTTCAATAGAATCATGATCAGGTAAATCAAGCAATACAAAGCCATCCATTTGACTATCATGCTTGGTAAGCAAAGAATCATGGTCAATACGGCGCTGCGGACGAACCTCTAAAAGATCGAGAAGTTGTGTTGCATCAGCACTCCACACACATGCAGCTGCTTCTACCGTCATAGGGCGCAATTCACCAGCATCAGCAAAATCTAAAGCAGATATAGAATTAAAAAGAGTTGACTTACCAGAACCTGTGCCGCCAATCAAGGCACCAACAGTAAGCTGTCCACTCAATCCTAAACGCACGCGTGCAGATTCTATATCTTCACGCGCTTTTGCAATAGTAAATTCATCAACAGTTCCTCCAGAAGCTTCAAGAGCAGCAGAAATAGAAGAAATACTTGTTTCGATATCGCGAGAAGAAGAGGCTACTTTTACCTTCTGCTTTTCTATTTCATGCTCACGCTTACCCATAGGGACAGGATTCGATGTGCCTGATGTAATGCCAACACTATCAGCAGCACTTCCATTACCATTGGCAACAGACACAGACGTTTCTACGTCAGCACTTTCATTAGCTACCTTAACATCATTTCGTATTTTTTGGAGTTCATTAGCGTCAAAATCAAGCGCAATAGTAGGATGCAAAGCTGTTTCTTGAGTATTTCCTTGCACAGATACAGATTTACTCACATCAGAGGGAAGTGCATTATGTTCTCCTATTTCAGAAGAAACATTATTCACGGAAGAAAACGAGCGTGCATGAGCAGCAGCCGCTTCAAAAGTAGATGTTGAGCGAGTTCTTCTTGTATTTTCTTCTGACATATTTTCCCCTTTTACCATTACGAACAAGCAATACGAGTTTTAGACATAGTCATTATACTCTGCAGCACGCAGGCGCAATTGTTTTCCATCACCAACAGGAATTTCTTTAAGAACTGATATGTATGCACTGCACAATTGGGTCATAGCATCTTCAGCCACACCGGCTAACTTTTCACGTGCTGGCTGCACTAAATCATCAGCAGATATATGACGCAAAGAAGAAACAACACCATGGACACCACCTGCACCAACACCAATCATTGCTGCGATCCCCGATTGCATCAGCCATGGATTATCAGGAACAGCTCCGGCCATCAATTTAAGGTCACGTTTCCACTGCATTTCAGCTTCATTGACAATAGTGTCGACGTTAAGACGTTCACGCGCCTTTTTAATAAAAGACTCCGCATCAACAACACTTTCACGCCATGCTGAACATATAGCATCTTCACCAGCGACAAGCGCTTGCGTGAGACCAACACGCACAGCAGTTAAAACACCATCAAAAACACTAATCATTGCCACATCGCGTTCACCCTTCTGACGTCTACGCAGCAACGAAGGTTTCACATTTGCGGATAATGAGGACAAAGCACCACCAGTTGAAGCTAAAGTCAACCATGACGTCGTAGGAGAACCTTGCCCATAGCGCCCCTTTTTCGCATTTCCTACCACCTTAGACAATGGTTCAATAACAGCGTCGTTGACCTTTTCTTCCAGTTCTTCTACCACATTAGCCTGCATTTCCACTGCTTCAGCGAGCATAGAAATTTTACCTTTGAGCTCTGGAAGCATCGCGCGCGTTGCGCGATCAACAAGAGTAGATGCTAACTGACTCGATGCGATTTGACTAAGCCATAAACGAAGTTCTCCTACAGAGTTTTCTCCTAAAAGACCTTCTTGAGGTCCAGCATCAGGAACCACAATAAGCGGAGTGTCTCCCATGTTTTCCTCAGCCATGCGTTTCATTAAATCAGCGCGTACCGTTGGAACGACATCTTGAGGTGTGCGGTTCAAAACAACTGTCGATGTTATGCCGCGCGCATGAGCATCACAAAGCATCTCCCACGCCAAGGCATCACCATAACGAGCCGATGTTGTCACAAACAACCAAATATCAGCAGCATCAAGCAAACGACGCGCTAATTCACGGTTTTTTGCATCAACAGAATCTAAATCAGGCGCATCAACGATTACAAGACCTGGAATAGAATTTTCGGGATACACAACATTTCCCATACTTAATAAAGAATGGCCCGCCATAGCTGCTTTATCTTGAGGATGAACAGCAATATATGGAGTTCTCGTCGTTGGCCGCAAAACAGAAGCAGGAGAGACTTCTTCACCAATAATGGTGTTAAACAATGTTGATTTACCTGCGCCAGATGATCCACCCAAAACCACAACAGCCGGCAAGGTCTGCACCAACAAATGAGGCAAAATACGTGTTTTTAACTGCGTCACAAGCTGAGCTTGAATTTCTTTTAACTCACGGGCACCTGCCATATCAAGCGGCAAACGAACAGTATCAAGTGTTGTTAAAGTACGAGTGACAAGATCAGCCAACGCACGTGCATTATATTCCGAACTCACAATTATATATGTTACCGAGAAAAATTCTCGTGACACAATAAGACACCAAAATAATAACTTTTTCTCATTTCACATCAAAGATTTTCCTGCTTCACATTCCATACAGTACAATACTTAGATGATAAGCCTCCGTAGCTCAACGGATAGAGCAACGGCCTTCTAATCCGTAGGTTGTGGGTTCGAATCCCGCCGGAGGCACCACATGCTTACAAAGCTCATCACATACCTATCGCGCCTCATACAACATCGTTACAATGGAATATGTGAGTAAAACACAATCTTTTCAAAACCCCATTGTCTGGATCGACTGTGAAATGACAGGACTTGATCCTTCCATTGATGAACTTGTAGAAATTTCCGTTGTTGTTACTGACCATAATCTTGAACCTCTTGATGAAGGAATTGATTACCTTATTCGACCTTCCAAACGTGCGGTCGACAACATGAATTCATTCGTGCGTCGCATGCATACGAATTCAGGACTTATTAACGAATGGAACGATGGAATTTCGTGTAAAGAAGCTGAAAAACACGTTCTTTCCTACATAAAAAAATATGTTCCTGATGCAAAAAAAGCTCATTTAGGCGGCAATTCCATTGGCACCGATCGCATTTTTTTAAGCACATACATGCCAAGCATTATTGATTATCTTCACTACCGTATTATCGATGTATCCACTATCAAAGAGCTCGCAAAACGCTGGTATCAGCGCGCCTATATTCACGCCCCTGAAAAAACTGGCAACCATCGCGCTTTGGGTGACATTTATGATTCTATTGACGAATTGCGTTATTATCGTAGTGTATTATTTCCTTCCAATGCCGATGACATTACAAGCGAGCAATGCAAAACAGCAGCTCACGATGCAACAGGAGCAACCCTCACAAAAGCAAAAGAACAGAAAAAATAATTACAACACAAACATAGGTACTCATCATGGCACTTCTCAATAGCGTTCTCGATCATCTAGAAGATACCTATGGTCTCAACCCCACCGATGACGCCTTATATGAATCCTTCACATCGTGGGCACGAGAAAAAGGAACACCGCTTTACGAACATCAAGATGAGGCACTTCTCGAAGCCATTGACGGTAAACATCTTATTGTGTCAACTCCCACGGGTTCTGGTAAATCCATGATTGCTTTAGCAGGAATTTTTACCGCTCTTGCCCATGGGAAAACCGCCTATTACACAGCTCCTTTAAAAGCTCTTGTTTCAGAAAAATTCTTTGATCTCATTGAAACTTTTGGTGCAGATAATGTGGGCCTACAAACAGGCGATAGTTCCATCAATCTTGATGCGCCGATCATGTGCGCAACTGCTGAAGTTGTTGCCAATATCGCTCTGCGTGATGGGATTGATGCCTCTATCGATGTACTGATAGCCGACGAATTCCATTTCTATGCAGATAAGGAACGCGGATGGGCATGGCAAGTACCTCTTCTTGAATTAGAAAACACACAACACATTCTTCTTTCAGCAACTCTTGGAGACACACATACACTTGAAAAAGACTTGGTTGAACGAACTGGAAGGAAATGCGCGCACATTCACCAAGCACAACGCCCCATTCCCCTCACCTATCGGTACTGTGTACAATCCACACCACTTTTAGCGCAAGAATTATGCGACATTAAGCGCACCCCAGCTTATTTTGTGCATTTTTCTCAAAAAGACGCTGTCAATTCAGCCAATGACCTCCTTTCTCTTTCACTTATCTCTAAAGAACAAAAAGAAGCGATCGTAAAAGAAATCAACGATTTTCCGTTTTCTACCCACTTTGGCAAGCAGCTCTCTAAACTTTTACGCAACGGAATTGCCGTTCATCATGCAGGTCTCTTACCTCGTTACCGACGCCTTGTTGAACGCCTTGCAGCCCGTGGACTTTTAGCTATCATTTGCGGAACTGACACTCTTGGCGTTGGCATCAACGTGCCAATCAGCACTGTCGTTTTTACCGCGTTAAGCAAGTATGATGGCGAGCGCTCACGACATCTAACTGCACGCGAATTCCATCAAATTGCTGGAAGAGCTGGTCGCGCAGGTTTCGATACTGTTGGAGATGTCATCGTTCAAGCACCTGAATATGAAATCGCCAATGCATTGCTCATACAAAAAGCACAGAATAATCCCGATAAATTAAAAAAGATTCGTAAAAAAAAGGCACCTTCTGGTGTGGTTTTGTGGAGCGAAAAAACTCTTGAACACTTACAAAAGGCAGAGCCTGAAAAACTTCAATCACAAATATTTCTGACCCATGGAATGGTCTTAAGCATATTGCAACGTGGCTGCGGGAAAGAGCCCATTGACGACCTTATTAGTAAAAGTCATGGCGACAATCATGAAGTCCTCCGTCAACAGATGAAAGAAATTTTAGATTCATTAGAACAGGCAGGAATCATTGAAGTCGACAATGAGCACATCGATCTTGTTCATCACGTTCCTCTTGATTTCGCCTTAAATCAACCGCTTGCACCTTTTGCCTTAGCTGCTTTTGAACTTTTTGATTCTTCTGTTCCTGACTATGCACTTCACATAGTTTCTGTTGTCGAGTCGATTCTTGAAAATCCCTACCCCATTTTGTACGCCCAGGAAAAAGAAGAAAAGAATCGCACTCTCGCTTCCTTACGGGAAAATGGGATGAGTTATGAACAACGTATGAACATGATCGATAACGTTACTTACCCCATGCCACTCAAAGATGAATTAGAGGCGGCTTTATCAACTTATCGCCAAACAAATCCATGGGCTCATGATTTCGCGTTACACCCAAAGAGCATTATTCGCGAAATGGTTGAAACATCAGCTACTTTTTCTGATATTGTTTCCCGTTATTCAGTTGCTCGCAATGAAGGTGTTCTTCTGCGCTATTTGAGTAATGCATATAAGGTATTAACACAAACTGTTCCCGAACATATTAAAACAGAGGAATTAGTCAGCATTACTCAATGGCTAGGTGACATGGTGCGTTCTATTGATTCTTCTTTACTTGATGAATGGGAATCGCTACGCCAAGGTTCTTCCACTATCTCAAACGTGCAGACTACTGGCCAGGAAAAAGCATACGGAAGTGACGATGAGGGCAATATTCTTCTATCAAACAATCTCTATGCCTTGCGTAAAGATATTCGCAACCAGATGTATCGTCTCACTGAATATCTGCAGCTGGAAAATTATGATGCACTTGACGCACAGGCAACACCTGCCCTATGGAGTGATGGAACATACTGGGATGGTGACGCATGGATTGATGCAACGGAAGATTTTTTCGATGAATATGATGCCATCAGTATTACAACATCTGCACGTTCAGATGCGTTTTTTCATCTCAATGAATCCCCTCGTGTTGAAGATCTGATCGATGCACACATTCCAGAAGATGAAGCATATAAACTTGTCACTGGTAATGTTTGGTTAGCACGGCAAGTTTTTGACGACGAGCGTGGCGATCACGCTTGGGGTTTTTGGGCACTGATTGATCTGGATGACGTAAAAAACACGAATAAAGCAGTTATCCATGTTCTTTATGTAGGCGAGTTTTCATAATTGCGCATTATCGAGCAACAGCGATCGTCTCGTATTTTTTATCTCCTTCACGTCCCCACGTTGTTTCGCTCATTTTATACAGATAATGATCGTTTTTCAGAGCATACATATTTTCTTCACTTTGCACTGCAACTGCAGTTACATCATCAAGATGACCTACAAGCATACGAGGAATAAAACCAAGAGAGAAGAAAAATAAAGATCTTTCTTCTTTCGCATTAACGCGACCTTCAACGACAAGTGATTCATCTAC
>JAGBKC010000091.1 GCA_017934115.1 Actinomycetaceae bacterium
AGCTCGCCAAGCTCTTGAAGGTGTTCTTGCTGGTGAAGGTTCACCTTCAGAAGTTGCTGCGCAACGTGGTTTGGAAATCGTTTCTGATGACGGCGTTTTGGAAGCTGCTGTTGATGAGGCAATTGCTGCTAACCCTGATGTTGTAGAGAAAATCAAGGGAGGGAAAATGCAAGCCGTCGGCGCTTTGATTGGCCCTATCATGAAGGCAACTAAAGGTAAAGCTGACGCTTCTCGCGTTCGCGAACTCATTATGGAACGCTGCTGTTAATAGAAGATCGTAAAATTTGTATGAATGATCCTCATCTTGCGATAAAGAAGAGGATCATTTTATTGATAAGGCATATGTGCATCTTGTGGTATATATGACGTATGGAATATATAGGCAGCGTGCGCAGATGGATTGTACTCATTATTGGTTTAGGTGTTCAAGCATGTGGTATTGCCTTATCGATTAAAGCAGATTTGGGTGTGACACCTATTTCTTCATTGCCTTATGTAGGATCTTTCATTACGTCGTTGACAGTTGGCCAGATCACAGTTGTTATGAATGTTGCTTTTGTTCTTATTCAGATCGCACTGCTGCGAAAAAAATTCGAGATTTTTCAAATTTTTCAAATAGGGGTTGCTTTTGCTTTTGGATTCTTTATTGATGCGTGGCTGTGGATTTATGATTGTGTTCATCTGCATTATGATACATATTGGCAGCAATGGATTTTATGTATTTTAGGTTTCATTATTCTTGGTATCGGTATACCAGTCACAGTGTCGGCAGGTTTAGTTGTTGTTCCAGGTGAAGGTGTTATTTTAGCTATTTCGCGCGTTTTTAATAAAGATTTTGGATATACAAAAATAGTATTTGATTGTTTTTTGGTTGCTATTTCTTTATTTTTATCTTTATATTTTATGCATAGGCTGTGTGGCTTGCGCGAAGGAACGATTGTGGCGGCAGTGTGTATTGGGTATATTGTACGTTTAGTAAAACCTACTATTGAAAAAATAGTGTCAATTTTTCTTGAATGGTAATAAATATGCGTAAATCAAAAAAATATCAACGCCCGGTTCGTCCTTTGAATGTCTCTTCTTTGATGGGAGGAGTAACGCGTGAATATGGAAAAGATGGAAATGAATATAAAGTTCATCATATCACCCATGCTGCCAAAGAATATATATGCCCAAGTTGTCAAGGCGTTATCTTTGTTGGAGAATCTCATGAAGTTGTGTGGAATGAAGGTCATTTTATGGGTGTAACAGAAGGTCAAAACCGTCGGCGCCATTGGCATACGCATTGCTGGGTACATCGAGGTCGTGCTTTATAAATTTATACGTATATTCATCACTTTCGTTTCTTATCGTTGAAAAGTATATACTTCTTTTATGGTTACTGTATCTGCTCGCCGTACCGGCAAAGCTTCACAACTTCCTTTTGTTCTTATTCCGCCCATGCCATGTGATTCTGGAATTTTTGAATGCATGCTTGCTTATATGCCTGATGTTGATGTTATTGTGGTTGATCCTCCTACTTTAGAAGAAGGTGCTGAAGGTAGTGATGGTAATGAAGCTAGCATTGAGGCCTATGTGTATGCATTGCGAGATGCTTTGCGTGCTATGGATGTGGATCGTGTGTGTATTGGTGGTGTTTCAATCGGTGGTGTTGTAGCGGCAAAGTGGGCTGAACTTTTTCCGCAGAGCACTCATGGGCTTGCTATTATGGGGGCTAATATGCGGGAGGTGAATGCTGCAGAGAAAAAGCAGCGCTGCGATCTCATTGAACGTGCTCGCCGTGATGGTGTATATGAAGTCGTTCGTCACTGGAGTTCTTCTTTAACATCATCGCATATTGGTGAAGATGCTCGAATTTTTCTTGATGAATCTTTTTCGCGTGCATCTACCGATTCGTTTGTGTGGCTGCAAGAGGCGTACAGCAAGCGAAAAAATGTCCATACATTCTGTCGGGAGTATACGGGGTCAATCCTTCTTGTTCGAGGTGTTGATGACCCTCATTGTGAGCGGAGTGATTTCGAGCAGGTACGTTTGAAAGCTGGGGTGCATCGTACGAGAATCGTTCAAATTGCGCAAGCGGGGCATTTTGCTCTTGTGGAAAAACCAGAACCTTGCGGTATGTTGCTTCAACATTATTGGAAGCAGTTAATAAGCACCAATGAAGTAGAGTAAAAAAGGCCTAGTACAGATCTTATGTACTAGGCGTATTTGTAAGTAGAACAAGATTTATTGAGTTATTTTTGGACCTTGTGCTGGTTGCTTCTGTGAGCTCTTTTGCGATGAGTTGCCTGTGGAATTACTATCTGGGATCTTTTCAGAGTTTTTTTCCTCAACTTTTTCATCATCCTTTGTGCTTGATTCTTCTTTATTCTTGTCTTTTATATCTTCTTCGTTTTGATTACTTGTTGAAGCTTCAGAAGCTGTAGATCTTTCTTCTTGATTGTTTTCTGATTTTTCTTCTGTGTCCTTATTGTTGGCAGATTCCTTGTTGTCATTTGTTATATTCTCGGTTGTTTGAGCTGTTGGCATACCGATAATTTCAGAAAGTGCTAGGCCGCCATCTGTCTGCGAAACGATAGAACGCATATCAGAAATATAAGCCGTAAGAGTAGAACGTTGTGATTGTAAGGATGCGATATGTGCATCTGCTGCAGAAATCTTTTGTGATGCTTCAGTAGTGGCATCATTGCGGATTTTGCGTGCCTCTTTCAAGGCAAGGTTACGTATGGCATCTGCTTCTTCTTTCGCTGCACTAATACGTTCTTCTGCTTCTTTAATGGATTCGGCTTCACGCTCATCAGCTTTAGCATGTGCCTCTTCACAACGTTTTTCTGCTGATGCTGCGCGCTCTTCTGCATCTTTGACGAGAGTAGCTGTGCGTGTGCGTACGTCTTCGTCTTGTGCCGCACGTTCCTTGGCTGCTTCTTCTTTGAGTGCTGTTACTTCTGCTAACGCTTCGGCTTTAAGATTGCCGATTTCTTCACCTGTTTTTGCCTTGAGTGTTTCTACTTCGGCATGTGTTTCTGCGCGTAACTTAGCTACTTCGCTTTGCGCGTCTGCTCTCATCTTTTCTACTTCTTCGGTTGTTGAAGAAATAAGAGCACTCGTTTCTTTTTCTGCTTGTGCTCGTATATCAGCAGAATATTTTTCTGCCTCTGCGCGCATTGTTTGAGAATCGTTAATGGCTTCGTTCATCATGGTAGATGATTCATTGGTAGCTGAAACGCGCTCCATTTCAGCCTCGCGCTTGGCTGTAGAGAGAGTATTATCGGCTTCACGCTTAGCATTAGTGGTAAGAGTATGAGCTTCTTGTTCTGCGGCATTACGTATTTGTTCTGCTTCGGTGCGGGCTCGCGAAAGAGTGTCTTGTGCTTCCGTTTCGGCACTGATGGTTAAATCGTCCGCGCGTGTCTTTGCTCGTTCAAGGATAGTTGCACTTTCTGCATTAGCGCGCGTTATAACATCGAGAGCTTGTTCTTCTGTTGTGCGCAGTAGGCGTTCAACTCGTGATCCTAAACCAGAATAGCTGGGGCGTTCATTTTCTTTGACAAGTTTTTGTGCCTCTGTAAGTTGGGCAGTGATATGCAAGATTTTTTCATCTTGTTCGGCTATTTGTTCGCGGCTTTCTTCAAGTTCTTTTTCAAGTGTAAGGATACGTTCATTAACTTGTGCTTGGTCGTAGCCGTGCCAAACAACAGGGAAGAGTTTCTCAGATGCCACAGTGCATTCCTTTCACTTTATATAGATATGTGTATGCTCATATAGAATTTTACGGTGTATTTTTAGTTTTTGTTCTTCATATGGTTATTTGGTCCTATGTTAAGTGGTATACATGGGTGATCGATGTTCTTAACGGTGCGATCCTTTGTTATGTAGTAGGCTTAGGGCATGGATATGATGTTCATTTAGGCATTCAATATCTTTCACTCAATAATTGCTGTTTTATTTAGGAGACGAATTTTATGCGAAAAAAAGCAGGAATCGGCGTGATGATTGCTGGTTTGCTTCTCTTTGTTGTGGGTGTCATGCAAATAATGTCATCAGCCCAAAATAAAGCAGATGTTGATGTGAAAGTAGCTACAGAAAATACACGCTATGTTTATTCTGCCCCAGGAGTGCTTGATGTCGTATCTAATAGTGTAACGGTGTCGGTGACATGCTCTGATCCTAAAGCAAAAGCAACACTGGGTTTTGCTGCAAGTGACCAAGCTGAGCAGTGGATGAAAGATCTTTCTGCAACAAAAATTACAGGTTTAGCCTCGTGGGAGGCCTTGAAATCTGAAAAAGTCAATGAAGGAAGTGCACAAACTTTTTCACTGATTGATTCTGATATTTTAATTGATGGTAAAACGAATCCCACTTCAGTTTCTTTGCATTATGTTGTGAAAGAAGCAGGCACACGCTCACTTATGGCAAGCTGTGACAGCAGTGATAATACAGGCATGACAGTTGAACTTCTGTGGAAACAAGCAGAAACGAGTCATGCATATGCTGTTCCTTTAGCAGTTGGTGGTGTTCTTGTTATCGCTCTTGGCTTTGTTGTTTTCTTCTTTGCAACTCCGCGTGGGCATCATCGCAATGATGATGATGATGACTATGAGGGTAATGAAGATTTTGATGGTTATGATGACGATTCGTATGACGATAACGGTGATGAAGCCTCATCTGACGATGAAGAGGAACTTGTTGAAGAAGGTCCTCGATACACAACACGTGGTGTTCCTTATGCAACAACGGTCCAAGAGGATTATGGTAATTTTATGTCGCGCAGGCGCTATGGCCGACCTACGTACCCAATAGACGAAAATACCTATGAGCCTGATGTTGATAGTGATTCTCTTGAAGACGACAACACTAAAGTGACGGCTATACTTCCGCCTTCACTTCCAAGTATTCCACCATATGTTTCTGATGCTCACGACAGTGATAATACTGATGATACATATATGCCCGATGCTGATACAGAACTTGTTTCAGAGCATAACCATACTGGCACTAATAATGCATGCGCTCATGATGATATTGAAGAGGATACAGACGAGGATACTGTTTTTGTGCCAAGTGAGTTAGCTCAACCTGTGCCAGAAGTTCCAACGGCGCCTATGCCAACATATAGTGTCTCTACGTCCGATGTTGTCAATACCGGAATGATGCAAGCAATGCGTGATACAGCACTTGATAAGTCTTCACAAGATGTGCCTTTTGCTCAGAGAATTCCATCATTCGATGTTGTTGACGATAACGTGATCGATGGTCATGATGACGATACAGAAAAAACTAACTAGGGAGAATGAAATATGAAAACATATGTGAAACCGTTATCTATAGTTAGTGTAATGAGTTTGTTGGGCTTAACAGGATGTTCTTCTCATGAGGAACCATTGCCGCAGCCGACGAATATTGAACAAAATATTGTTGCTCCTGTTCTCAATAATGAACAAGTTGATGGAGTGATGGGGAAAATTTTTGATACGATATCAACTGCTGATGAACAGCTGAATGTTGATACATTAAAAACTCGTCTTAGTGGTCCTGCGTTGCAAAAACGATTGTTAGAGTACAAAAAGAAGTCAGCTATGGGTGATGGATATTCTTTATCTCCATTGGCGAAAACTTTTAAGGCGTCGGCTATTTCTGGTTCTCAATATGAATCTGGGCGCATTACCTATATGGTGATGGAACCTGCTGGTGATGAAAAGTTTGTGCGTCTTGATGTGTTTAAACAGAATGATGTACGCAGTAACTGGACATTGTGGGCGAGTTTCACTCCCTTGCCTGGAACAATTCCAGGTGTGAAAAATGAATATAAAAAAGGCGCAGAAGTTATTGACGCTAATTCTAATGATGGTCTTTTAGCTTCACCTAATGATGTGGTCAATGGTTATCTGAATGTCTTGAAAAATGGCAAGAGCCCAGAGAATCTTGCTTTTGTGGAAGATGATTATTTTCATAAGAATCTAAGTGAGCGGTATGGTCGTGAAATATCATCTCCTATGAAGGATGTTGGGAATGCAAATATTACTTATGCTATGGGGAGTGATGGTGCAACAGCTTTGCGTACAGACGATGGCGGCGCACTTGTTTTTGCTCCTCTAACGTACATGTCAGAAATGAATATTACGAAAAATGGTGCATCAACTACCTTAAAAGGTGAAGATATTTCTATTGTGGCAACGGGCAAAAAGGATGGTGAAGTCAAATTTACACAATTCATGAAGATTGAGTATTCCGCTGCTTTATGTTTATATGTTCCGCCTGCTGATGCTAAGGATGCGCAGGTTCGTCTTGTTGCTTATGTTGATGGCACACCAGTGAAAGTGGAGGCAAAATAATGGCTTTTAATACTTATGGAGCACTTGATTTAACATCTCTTTCTCAAGGGGAAACTTCAGAAGAAGGAACTCGCAAGTCTGCATCATCAGATCCTCAAAAATCACTTATTGTGGCTATTACGGAAGAAAATCTTCAATCTTTTGTGAATAACTCTATGCGTTTGCCTGTACTTGCTTTGGTGTGGTCGCAGCGTGCTCCTGAATCTGTACGTTTACTTAATTCAATCGCCGCTTTGGTGCGTCAGTATTCTGGACGTTTGCAACTTGGTTCCATTGATGGTGATGCGCATCCGCAAATTGCTGCTGCTTTCGGTATTCGCGCCATTCCAACGATGATGGCTCTTTTGCAGGGGCAACCTGTTCCATTGATTGAAGGTGCTGTCGTGCAAGACGATGAGCTTGCGGGTATGGTAGAAAAAATTCTTCAGGCAGCAACTGTTAATGGATTGACCGGACGTATCGATGTTCAAGATGATGAAGAAGAAACTGGGCCTACTCCTTATGATGAAGGAGCCGCAGCATTGCAGGCAGGCAACCTTGTTCAAGCGCGCATAGAATTCGAAAAACTTTTAGAAAAAAACTCTTCAGATGCTAAAGCGCTTATGTATATGGCTCGTGTTGATATAAGGGAAAAAGTTGAGAACCTTTCTATTGAAGAGTGTTTAGCTGCTGGCGCACCGCAATCGAGCGAAGGTGTGCAGGCATGTGTCGCATATGCCCAGTGTTTATATGTTGCTGGACGAGAAGATGAAGCTTGTGAATCTCTCTTATCGTATATACGTACTTTGCAGGGAGATGATCGCGAGTTTGCGCGCGAAGCCTTCCTTCATGTTCTTACAGCGATGGGCAAAAGTGATTCTCGTGTATCGCAATATCGAAAAAAACTAGCTCGTATTCTTTTTTAATACGAAAAATCAAATTAACGCAGGTGAGAGGGGAGTGTGAGTATTTCTGCTCCCTCTTTTCGTACAACGATTGTATGTTCCCATTGGGCTGTGCGTCCACGGTCTTTTGTGAGAACAGTCCAGCCGTCATCCCACTGTTCCCATTCAATAGTTCCAAGGGTAAGCATAGGTTCGATAGTGAAGACCATATTTTCTTCAATTAAATTGTTGTGTGCAGGTGCTGCATCGTAATGAGGAATAATAAGGCCAGAATGGAATGCTTCACCTACGCCATGGCCTGTAAAATCTTCAACAACACCGTAATCAAAACGTTTGGCATATGATTCAATTACTCTTCCGATCACATTAATTGCGCGCCCGGGTTTAACTGCTTTGATTCCCCGCATCATAGACTCATAGGTGCGTTCAATAAGAAGGCGTGATTCCTTGTCAACATCGCCAACAGTAAACATAGCGTTCGTGTCGCCATGAACACCATGAATATAAGCTGTTATATCAATATTGATAATATCGCCTTCTTTAAGGATGGTGGAATCAGGAATTCCATGGCAAATGACGTCATTGATGGAGGTGCATATGGATTTAGGGAAATCCATATAGTTTAAGCACGACGGATAAGCATTATGGTCGCATAAATATTCATGGGCAATGGCATCGAGCTTATCGGTAGAAACTCCAGGAGCGACATATTTACCTGTTTCATAGAGTGCATCTGCAGCTATGTGGCTAGCAATGCGGATTTTTTCGATTATTTCTTCGGTTTTGATATCGCTTGATGTTACACGTTCTGGTCCGTCATGAAATAGATATTCTGGGCGTTCGATATGAGAGGGGACAGTGCGTTGTGGAGTGAGCTCTCCCGGTGTTAAGGTTCCTAATGGTGCACGATTTGCTAGCATGTTTTGTAGTGTAGTCAATGGAAAAAGAAATTGTTATGAGTGTTATGTATCTGTAAAAGGAGAGCAAGATGCTAGGAAAAAAATATTACTTTAATACACGCACACATAAGGTGGAATATGGAAAGCAATCGCCATGGATTGAACGCATGGGGCCATATAAAACATATGAAGAGGCAAGTCTTGCGTTAGATATTGTGAAAGAACGTAATACGATCGAAGACGAAAAAGACAGGGAGTGGGAAAACTAGTTTTTCCAGCAAATAACTCCTGATCCTCCATTGACATTGAGGGCAGAAGCTTGCACGGTGCCATTAAGAGGAATAAGAGGTTTAGAGGAAACCACTTTTTCGTTCATTGAGAATTGTTGTGATTGTTTTTCTTGGCGCCATTGGATATTTTGTGGGACGTGACCACCAAAATCAACAAAAATTGTTACGTAGCGCATTGGCCAGGCGAACCAGCGTTCGGTAATGCGATCGAAAGGTTGAGTAGATTTGGTGATTGTTGTATATGAAAGCTGATGTAAATCACCAGGCTTGCAGGTATGAGGAAGTGTTAAGCGTGTAATAAAAGTTTGTTCTTCAGTAACAACGTCATCATTACGTGTGGCGCCTTCAATGTCAATAAGGATGGGTTTTTGTGAGGGGGGTGTCCAGTGCTGACCTGCATGATAGGTGGCATTGCGAACATCGGGGATCCGCACTAAAGCTGTTACTTTTTCAGTTAAAACGTGTTTATCGGGAGAAAGTGTTGCTCTAATAGAGAGCATTTCTCTATAAACTTCATTTGACCAGTCGATATCATGCTGATTTGGCTGTGTGTTGGGCGATATGTTATTGTGTGGTGCTGAGGTGACAGTACTACTACCAGTGTTGAGGGCAATAAGTTCATTGTGGAGTGGAACGGTTAAAGATCCTTCGCTGATGGAAAGAACGTGTTCTAATTCTGTAAGTGCTTGGCGTGATCGTTGGCGACGGGGTAGAGAACGCCCTGATTGCCAATATGAAAGAGCAGCTTGTGTGACATGAGTATTGCGTTCAGATAATTTATCGACGATCTGTGTAAGAGACATGCCGGATTTTGTAATGGCGTTGCGAAGAGTGTCCGCGAATTCGGATGTGCCACCATTGGGATGATTCAACATGATGTGCTCCTACGACCCCTAATCTATTTAGGTACATTTTACTATTTCGATACTTTGTGTGTGTTAGAACTGCGAAATCTATTTCTTTTTTCGGTCAATAATCTGGGGAAAAGGTCCCCAATGTGCGCAATTTAATATTTTGTTAATGAATCTTAATGGTGTGAACTGTCTATCTCACTAAAAAAACTTAAGGTTTTTTTTTCATTTTTGTTAGGATTCTTTTATATGCGTCGATCCAGCCATCACTGGGGAGCATTCGGAAGAACGGATTATATCTTAGTAGAACCGAACGGGTAGCGCCGTTATACGTCTATCAATGAGTGGCCAGCAGGCAAGCAAGGTGGTACCGCGGAATCTTCACGGTGAATATTTCGTCCTTGCCGGTAGTGAAAGGCTGAGCCATGTCGCAATCTTCATCCGCGTTCTTTTCTTCCCATTATCCTTTGCATCGCAATAGTGAACTTCTTTCGTCTCCTTCCTTTCCGTCGATTGAAGAAGAAGTTCTTGCGTATTGGAAAAGCGATGATACTTTCCGTGCGTCTATCGATAACCGTCCAGAAGAAATTAACGGCGAATCTAATGAATTCGTTTTTTATGATGGTCCTCCTTTTGCTAATGGTTTGCCTCATTATGGCCACCTTTTAACTGGGTATGTGAAAGATGTTGTGGGGCGCTACCAAACGATGAAAGGTAAGCGTGTAGAACGTCGTTTTGGTTGGGATACTCACGGTTTACCAGCAGAACTAGAAGCGGAAAAAGCCTTAGGTATTACTGACAAATCTGAAGTTGAAGGTGAAAACGGTATTGGCATAAAAGCTTTCAATAAGGCTGCTGCCGATGGTGTTATGAAGTACACGCGTGAGTGGAAAGAATACGTTACCCGTCAAGCGCGCTGGGTCGATTTTGATAACGATTATCGCACTCTTAACCCTGAATTTATGGAATCAGTGATATGGGCATTTAAACGTTTGCATGATAAAGGCCTTATTTATGAAGGTTTTTCTGTTCTTCCATACTGTTGGAATGATCAAACACCTATCGCTAATCACGAGTTGAAGATGGATGATGATATCTATCAAGAACGCCAAGATCAAACTGTCACTCTTGGTCTACGTTTAGAAACTGGTGAACTTGCTCTTATTTGGACGACAACTCCATGGACACTCCCATCGAATTTAGCTATTGCTGTCAATCCTGATGTTGAATATGCAACTGTTGAGATCGTTGAAGGAGATTTTGCTGGCGAAAAGGTTATTCTCGCAAAAGATCTTATTGCGAATTATGAAAAAGAACTCGGTGAATCTCCAGTTATTTTGAGCGTGTATGCTGGTAAAACGTTAGAAGGCAAGCGTTATTATCCTGCATTCACCTATTTTGACAACGAGGAAGATCGAGAACTTATTGGTGAGAATGCATGGAGGATCGTCTGTGCTGATTATGTGACTACAGATGAAGGTACGGGCCTTGTTCATACTGCGCCTGCCTTCGGTGAAGACGATATGAATACCTGTAAAAAAGCAGGTATTGGCGTTGTTGTTCCTGTTGATGATGCTGGCAAGTTCACTTCAAAGATTGTGGATTATGCTAATATGCAAGTTTTTGAGGCAAATAAATCTATCCTTGCCGATCTGCGTAATGTAAGCGGTCCACTTGCTCAAAGAAATGAAAATGAACGTCCCGTGTTGATCAGGCAAGTTTCATATTCGCACTCCTATCCGCACTGCTGGCGATGCCGTCAACCTCTCATTTATAAAGCCGTCAGCTCATGGTTTGTTAAAGTGACAGATATCCGCGATCGCATGGTAGAACTGAATCAGGATATAACCTGGATTCCTGGGCATATCAAAGACGGAATTTTCGGAAACTGGCTTAAAGGTGCTCGCGATTGGGGGATTTCACGAAATCGTTTCTGGGGAAGCCCTATTCCTGTATGGAAATCTGATAATCCGGAATATCCTCGTGTTGATGTATATGGTTCTTTAGAAGAATTAGAGAAGGATTTTGGTCGGTTACCTCTTGATGATGATGGTAATGTTAATCTTCATCGCCCTTATGTTGACGACCTTGTACGACCTAACCCTGATGATCCAACAGGTAAATCGATGATGCGCCGTGTACCTGAAGTTCTTGATACATGGTTTGATTCTGGATCTATGCCATATGCCCAAGTGCATTATCCTTTTGAAAATCAAGATTGGTTTGAAAAGCATTATCCGGGTGATTTTATTGTGGAATATATCGGTCAAACACGCGGATGGTTCTATAATCTTCACGTTTTTGCTACCGGTCTTTTTGATAAGCCTTCTTTCATGAACTGCGTTTCTCACGGCATTGTTTTAGGTAATGATGGCCGTAAGATGAGTAAATCTTTGCGCAATTATCCGGACGTCTTTGAAGTGTTCAATAAGTATGGCTCAGATGCTATGCGCTGGTTCTTAATGAGTTCACCTGTAGTGCGCGGCGGAAACTTGATTGTCAAAGAAGAAGGCATTCGCGATACTGTTCGCCGTATTATTTTGCCACTATGGAATGCCTACTATTTCTTTGCTCTTTATTCGAATGCTTCGCATAAGGGTAAGGGGTATCAAGCGCAACGTATTGATTGGAATGATATAGAATATATCAATTCTCTTGACACGCAAGATCGTTATTTGATATCTCATATTGCCCGTTTAGCTGATCATATGAGTGATCAATTAAATAATTTTGACATTCCAGGTGCAACAGAAAATGTGCGCGATTTCTTGGATATTTTAACCAATTGGTATGTGCGCACAATGCGTGAACGTTTTTGGGATGAAGATGAACGTGCTTTTGATACTTTGTATACCGTTCTTGTTACCTTATGTGAATTACTTGCACCATTGATGCCATTGACGGCAGAAGAAATTTGGCGCGGATTAACAGGTGAACGCTCTGTGCATTTGGTAGATTATCCGGTCATTCCTCAAAGTGTCATTGATGAATCATTAGTAAAGCAGATGGATGAAGTGCGCTCGGTTGTTTCAACTGCACATTCCTTGCGTAAGAACAACAAGATACGTGTGCGTCAGCCTTTACGGAAGCTTACTATCGTCACTGATGAAGATCTTTCTCCATTTACATCTCTCATTGCCCGTGAAGTCAATGTGAAAGACGTTGATCTTTTCTCTCTTGAAAATGCGCAGATGTCTGTGAAGGAAGAATTAGCAGTTTTACCACGAGAGTTATCGAGTGAATTGCGTAAGCGCACATCTGAACTTTTCAAAGCAGCACGTGAGGGTAACTGGGAGAAAACATCTCAGGGCGTGCGTTTATGTGTAGAGCCGTCGGTAGAGCTTTCTCCTTCGCAATTTACATTAACCACTCTTGTAGAGGCTGAAGAAGGTTCGGTAGCTGATGTGCTAGCGTCTGGAGCATATATTTCCCTTGATACTGATATTGATGCAGAGTTAGAAGCGGAAGGTTATGCTCGCGATCTTGTGCGTCTCATTCAAGATGCGCGTAAGAATGCCGAATTAAATGTGACAGATCGTATTGCTTTGACACTGCGTGTTCCGCGTGAACGCCTTGAAGCTGCTCAAACGCATCAAGAATTTATCATGCATGAAACTCTTTGTGTGGAATTCACATGTGAAGAAACAGAGCGCAAAGATCCAGAAATCGTTGTAGAGAAAAAGGCATAAATTATGGAAGAATCTTCTGTAGAGCATCGCATTCGCTCTTTTTCTCGCCGCGGTGGACGTATGGGGAAAAAGTATGATGAACTGTTAAGTAATGAAGGCCAAAACTTCGTTATTTCACTCGAACGTGAGGAAAATTCTCCTTTTTTGCTGAAAACTCAAGAGATTGATCTTGAGGAAATCTTTGGCAGAAAAGCTCCTTTGGCTATTGAAATTGGCCCTGGTTCTGGTGAACAGTGTGTTCATTTTGCGCTCGAACATCCTGATTGGAACATTCTTGCCATTGAGGCATGGCGTCCTGGTGTTGGGCGTATTGTGTCAAAAATAGTGCGTAACGATGTTTCGTCAGTGAGAGTGATGGAAGCAGATGCTGCAGAGGTTCTTCCGATTATTTTTGGTCTTATTCCACAAGCAGAGGTGAATGCTAAAAATGGGCACGCTCAAGAAATATGGACGTTTTTTCCTGATCCATGGAGAAAGAAACGCCATCATAAGCGCCGTCTTGTATCTAGCGATTTTTCCTCTATTGTGGCTGATTCTTTGTGTCAGAATGGGATATGGCGTTTAGCTACTGATTGGGATAATTACGCGTGGCAGATGCGTAATGTTGTAGAGGCTAATGAGTCTTTTACAAATCCATATCAAGGCCACAATCCTGACCCGCAAGATGAAGAACCTACACGCGGTGGGTTTTCTCCTAGGTGGGATGGGCGTGTCATGACACGTTTTGAACAACGCGGAATTGAGGCGGGCAGAACTATTCACGATATTACGGGCGTTAAGAATTAAACACTAGGTAGTTTTTAGTGCCTGATAGTTCGTTTTTTTTAGAGAATCAGCGAGTTGACGAGGGGATAAGTATTTATATACATATCCCTTTTTGTGCTCGCAGATGTGGGTATTGTGATTTTAATACTTATATTACTGATTTTGGTGATGGTGCATCGAAAGCGGATTTTTATACAACGATTGAAAAAGAAATACGTCTAAGTGCAAAGTTTTTAGAGCCACAATCGCCGCGTGTGAAAACTATTTTCTTTGGCGGGGGAACACCTACAATTCTTCCTGCTTTTCATCTTGCTTCTATTGTGCGAACGATATCGGATGTTTTTGATGTTTCTGAGCTTATTGAGGTGACGACGGAGGCCAATCCGGAAACACTGACGCGTCAGTATGTCCATGATTTAGCTGTTAGTGGTTTTACACGTTTGTCCTGTGGAGTTCAGTCAGCTGTTCCTTCAGTGCTGCGTACTTTAGATCGTCAACATAATGATGTTCAAGTGCGAAATACTATTGCATGGGCGAAGGAATGCGGACTTGATACGTCTATAGATTTGATTTATGGAACTCCAGGGGAAACTTTAGATCAGTGGGAGCAAAGCCTTCACATGGCGCTTGAGCTAGATCCTGGTCATATTAGTGCTTATGCTTTAACTATTGCGGATAATACGAAAATGGGTAGATTGCGTGCTCGTGGTGAAATACCACCGGTTAACCCGGATGTGCAGGCAGATTTTTATGAACGAGCTGATGAAATATTTGCGCGTGATGGCTATAAATGGTACGAAATTTCTAACTGGGCACGTCCGGGAAAGGAATGTAAGCATAATCAGGCATATTGGAGCTCG
>JAGBKC010000092.1 GCA_017934115.1 Actinomycetaceae bacterium
GATCATAATTCTTATATACGCGGTGCCCAAAACCCATCAAACGAACAGAATTCTTCTTATCTTTCACTTGCGAGACAAATTCAGAAACCGAAATGCCCGAATCACGAATTTCTCGAAGCATTGTCAATACAGCTTCATTAGCACCACCATGCAACGGACCAGAAAGCGCGCCAACACCCGCAGCAACAGAAGCATATAAATTAGCTTGAGACGAACCAACCATGCGCACTGTTGATGTAGAACAATTCTGTTCATGATCAGCATGCAAAATGAACAAGGTATCAAGAGTCTTCACTACCAATGGGTCAATATCTTGACTCTGATATGGAAGACCAAAGGTCATGCGAATAAAATCTTCAGTATATGACCTTGAAGAATCTGGATAAAGAATCGGCAAACCAGTTGCACGTTTAGCAATATAGGCAATCATTGTCGGCACTTTAGCAAGCAACAAAATTGTTGCTAAATCAAGCTGCTTTGGATCATTAGGATCAAGAGTGTGATCATAATAGGTCGCCATACCAGCAATACCCGATTGCAAAATCGCCATTGGATGACCATTTGCAGGGAAAGCACCAAAGAAGTTTTTGAAATCTTCGTGCAATAAAGTATGACCCTTGATACGACGAACAAATTGCGCCATTGATGCACGATCTGGAAGTTCACCATAAATCAACAAATACGCAACTTCTAAGAAACTTGCATTTTCTGCTAACTCTTCGATTGGGTAACCACGATAACGTAAAACACCTTCGCCACCGTTAATATACGTAATTTCAGAAACACAGGAAGCAGTATTAGCAAAACCAGGATCAAGCGTTGTTGCACCGGTATCTTTCAATAAAGTGGTAATTCCATAACCATCAGAACCGATGGACGCTTCAACGCGAGGAAGAGATGCTTCCTTTCCCCCTAGAGTGATAAAACCATTCTCACGTTCTTTTTCCATATATATTCACTCCTTTCATATCCTCTTTCTCGAGACATATCTTCATACATTCACAAGAAAACAATAAACGAAAATACGTTCACACAATATCTTTATGTCAAGATGCTACACGATTACAACAAAGATAAAGTTACACTTTACCAAAGTAACAAGCATCTTTACTAAAACAACACCATAAGTGATGATACGTGAAAAGTACTACTGTAAAGGTTATCCCTGCGGAGGTAAATCAGCCACATACGGATGATCTTTACCAATAACTTCAATTTGTGATGCACCGCCAGGCGAGCCTACTTCATCGAAAAATTCGCGATTAACATCTGTAAATGCTGACCATTGTTCTGGGACATCATCTTCATAATAGATAGCTTCTGTTGGACATACAGGTTCACACGCACCACAATCAACACATTCATCAGGATGTATATAAAGAGTTCGCTTCCCTTCATAAATACAATCAACTGGACATTCATCAACACACGCACGATCTTTCACATCAACACAAGGCATTGCAATAACGTATGCCATTTCACTCTCCTCTAATACATCTTTTCACAAAACTAGACTAATTATATAACTGGCACGCACAACTTCTACAGTAAGTAAGCCACACATAGAAAACATACATCTTTCAAAAATATAATTACTTCATCTGTTTGCTCTCAACAATTTTTTTCACTATTAAAGGAAAGAAGGCAACAATAGGGGTATCAACCATAAAAACATATGTCCAAAAAGCATCAACACCAACAATAAGGTCATCACCTGGAAGAAGATAAAATTTTACAATAATCGCCAGTATCATCACGATACAAAAAAGTAACCATCGCTTTAAGCCCAGCCATTCCAATACAAACCACGACGCAGAACCAACAAGTAAACCTGAAGCAATAATGCCCACATACGGCATATCAACAACACCGTCGTGCATCGCGATGGCAAACATAGCTATCAACACACCCAACACAAAGGTGATAGCCACCATCAAAGCTGAACGTTTCATTTTATTTTTTCGCTTTCTTTTTACGCCCTGCTATGCGCCCACGCTCCACGCTATCAAGCACCACTTTACGAATACGTACGATTTCAGGAGTAACCTCAATGCATTCATCGTCAGCAGCGAACTCAATCGATTCCTCCAGTGTCAATTTTCGCGGAGTTTTGAGAGTTTCGTACACCTCAGCTGTGGCAGAACGCATATTCGTCATTTCTTTGGCGCGTACAACATTGACATCCATATCTTCATCGCGTGGATTTTCACCCACAACTTGCCCTTCATAAACCTCTTGACCAGGCTCAACAAAGAACGTGCCGCGCTCTTCAAGTTTTTGCAAAGCATAAGCAGTTACTTGACCAGCCCTATCTGACACAAGAGAGCCAGTAGCGCGAGCTTCGATTTCACCTACCCATGGTGCATATCCATCAGAAAGCGACGAAGCAATACCAGTTCCACGTGTTTGAGTAAGAAATTCTGATCTAAATCCAATCATGCCACGTGCAGGGATAACAAATTCCATACGCACCCAACCACTACCATGATTGACCATCGTATCCATACGGCCTTTGCGTGCCGCCATCAATTGAGTAACGGCTCCAAGATATTCTTCTGGAACATCAATAGTAGTACGTTCCATTGGTTCACACACAACACCATCGATTTTCTTTGTGACCACCTGTGGTTTTCCAACAGTTAATTCAAAACCTTCGCGCCGCATCTGCTCAACAAGAATAGCTAAAGCCAATTCACCACGATCTTGGACCTCCCACTGATCTGGGCGATCTGTAGGTAAAACGCGTATGGATACATTTCCTACTGTTTCTGCATCAAGACGGTCTTTCACTTGACGTGCAGTCAATTTATGGCCACGTTCTTTACCTGCCAAAGGTGATGTATTGATACCAATTGTCATGGAAATAGCAGGATCGTCAACATGAATAGGTGGTAATGGGCGCGGATCATCAGCGTCTACCAAACTATCGCCAATAGTGATCTCTTCAATTCCAGCCACAGCAACGATATCGCCCGCATAAGCTTCTTGAGCAGATTCGCGTTCAAGACCTGTTGTCTTCAAAAGTTCTGAAATGTGAACCTTTTTTATCGTACCGTCTTCACGTGCCCAGCCAACAGTTGCACCTTTTTTTAACTGCCCTGAATAAATGCGCGTTAAAGCAAGACGCCCTAAGAACGGCGAAGCATCCAAGTTCGTCACTTGAGCAACTAAAGGAGCAGATTCATCATACTGCGGAGCTGGAACATACTTCATAATAGCTTCGAATAATGGTTCAAGATCGGTGTTACCTGGCAATTGACCATCTTCGGGCTGATCCATATCAGCATATCCAGCTTTCGCCGAGCAATAAACAACAGGAATATCAAGCAAGCGGTCAAGATCATCATCATTAGCATCATCAAGATCTGAATATAAAGAAAGGAGAAGGTCTTGAGTTTCTGAGACCACTTCACTAATGCGCGCATCCGGCCTATCAACTTTATTGATAACAGTAATAACAGGTAAATGTGCTTCGAGTGCTTTACGTAAAACGAAACGAGTTTGAGGTAGCGGACCTTCTGAAGCATCAACAAGAAGAACAACGCCATCAACCATAGATAAACCGCGTTCAACTTCTCCGCCAAAATCTGCGTGACCTGGAGTATCAATGACATTGATCGTGACACCATCAGGTGCTTTTTCACTATCAGCATGCTTGCCTTTATACTGAATGGCAGTGTTCTTTGCCAAAATGGTAATACCTTTTTCACGTTCCAGATCGCCAGAATCCATCACACGTGTGCCAGTTTTTTCTACCGTTGCACGTTCACCAAACGCACCAGCCTGCCACAACATGGCATCTACCAAAGTGGTTTTTCCATGGTCAACATGGGCAACGATAGCTACATTTCGTAAATCATGGCGAATAGACACGTAACATTCTCCTTTAGCATTATTGATACCTTGATATATTACGCTTTTCCGTGCCGCCCCATTCATAAAGTTAAGCGATTATAGCAAGGTTCACGTGTTGGTGCGAATGATAGGAATCGTTTGAGTAATAGGCGCAGAAACAGGTTCTGGAACAGCAGAAGAAGAAGCCAAAGCAGATATCTTACGATAATCAGTTGCTCCAGCCGCGTTAACAGGAATATACGGCAAAGCAATGAGCAAACGAGGAATTTTATAATCAGCAATGTATCCAGCACAAAAACTGTGTAATTCTTCAATAGTAGGCAAATCATCACGCTCACACACAATTGCAGCAATCAGAATAAAACCTAAACTCTCATCTTTTACAGGAGCAATAGCTACTTCTTTAATTTTTGGATGTTGAGCGACAACATGTTCAATTTCGCGCACATCAATACGCCTATTTCCACTCACAACTGTATGAGGCACAAAGGCAGAAAAAACGAATGAGTTATCAACATTTTCCACAATATATCCAGTGCGCAGCCAAGCCCCCTCAACATATTCATCTGTATAAAAATCACTTTCCCAATACGTCTGCGAAATACATGGGCCTGACACTAAAAGTTCGCCAGATTCCCCTGGAGCAACATCACTACCACTTTCATCGACAACGCGAGTTTTTACATACGGCATGGAATATCCCAAACATGAAGTGGTACATCCTTTAATGTTTTGATGATTAACGGACGATAATGCACCTGGCACTATGGAAGGCAAGAAGAGAATTTGAGGATTCAAGCGAGTACGCATCATAGAAGAAATAAGCCCCTGAGCTCCTCCAAGTCCAACAATATAAGAAATACGAATCGATGATAAAGAAGGGTGGGATGCATGAGAAGAAATAAGTTCACGATAAAAATATGTTGATGCACATAAAATAGTAGGAGAATATTTATCAATGAGTTTCAGTGCTTCATGCGCTGAAGAATCGCGCGCTATCACCACAGTAACACCAGTGACAAACATATCTATCACCATGGCATTAAGACCGACACTTGTTGCTAAATCTTCAATCGCCAAAAAAACATCATAAGCATTATATGGCTCTTCATCTCGCATATTACGGCCCGCCCACCACAACTGCGAATGAGTTACAGGAATAATATGTGGCGAAGAAGCTTCGCCTGCAACAGTAAATAGAAGAAGTGGACACTCTTCTTTTTGTTCATGTGTCATTTCGAGAGAAGAAAACATTCCATCAAATTGATTAACAGCTCCAGAAAGACCGATATAGCCATTTTTCAACGCATGTGACAGCAAAGAAACATGAGAGGAATCATCGAGAACAAAAAAACGCACATCGCCTTGAGAATCAAACACACCATAACGAGCCACTTCAACTGAAGCAACCACAACTTTTGGCTGTATCGCATGAATCAAATTCTTCATTTCATGAGGCGTCAAACTTGTAGAAATAGGAGAAAAAGCAGCCCCAATACGCGCACATGCCACCAGAAAGAAAAAGTGATACACAGTATTAGGCGAAGCAAAAACAACACTATCACCAGGCTTGACACCTTCAGCCAAAAGTAATTGCGCTAAACGACGTGATTCATAGGCAGCCTGTGCCGCAACAATAGTGCGTCCGTCATCAATAGCACACACACGTTGAGGGTATAACGTAGCAGTACGATCGAGGATAGTGTCAATACAAAGAGCTATGTCAGTTATACATTCACTCATGTTTCCTCTCCTACCTCTCGCCATATGCGTTTTTCGCTAATCTAATCTATCCCACTTACTTTTGCACACCGTTTATCTTATCTTTACCATTTTGAAACAAAACTACTCGCAAAAGCTAGGCAAAATTTACAGTTACATCAATATCGGTATCGAACATACACACATCACCACAAAAAGTAAACTAGTTCGTGTTCACAGAGAAAGGATAGAACAACATGACAAACATTAAAAATGTCACGGATTTTGGAGCAGGCGTTCTTGGATCACAAATTGCCTATCAAGCAGCATTTTTTGGTTTCAATGTAACAGCATGGGACATTAATGACGATGCACTTCAAGCTGGCCGCGAGCGCTACCGCACATTAGCGACGCGCTACATAAATGACAATATGCCAGATGCTCACATTAAAGCAAACGATGTAGCAGAAAATATCTCTTTAACAACTGACAAAAAAGAGGCATTGAAGGATGCAGATATCGTTATTGAAGCATGCCCTGAAATTTTGAGCCTTAAGCAAGAGTTATGGGAAGAAATCGGTGAACTTGCTCCTTCTCATACGATTTTGTGCACCAATTCCTCTTCTCTTTTACCATCAGATATTAAAAATTACACCGGCCATCCCGATCGTTTTTTGGCTTATCACTTTGCCAATGAAGTATGGAAGCACAATACGGGCGAAGTGATGGGAACAGAAGATACCAATCAAGAAGTATTTGATACTGTGGTGGAATTTGCCAGTGAAATGGGCATGGTGCCTATTCCCGTTTTGAAGGAAAAGGCAGGGTATTTACTTAATTCTCTTCTTATTCCTTTCCTTAGTGCCGCTCAAGGTTTGGCAGCCTTTGGTTTTGGTTCACCTAAAGATATTGATAAAACATGGAAAATCGCTACAGGAGCACCAAAGGGGCCTTTTGAAATTCTCGATATCGTTGGATTGACAACTGCATACAATATTGCTTCTGCCGGTGATGAAACATCACGCAAAGTTGCTGCATGGCTCAAAGAAAACTACATCGATAAGGGCAAGCTTGGTGTAGGAACTGGCGAAGGTTTCTATTCGTATAAGTAGATATAATTTTTCTAAGTGATCTGCATATAACTAATTATCATGTTATGTGCAGGTCTCTTCTCTAATATATCGCTCTGCTACACTATCTTTATGGCATTCGGATTAGCAGCTCTTTTAGATGACATTGCACTTTTAGCAAAGGCAGCAGCCAGTTCTCTTGACGACATCGCGGCAGGCACGGCAAAAGCAAGTTCTAAAGCAGTTGCTGTGGTTGTAGATGATACCGCTGTCACTCCTCAATACGTGAAAAACATTAGCCCATCTCGCGAGCTGCCTATCATTAAAAAAATCGCTCTTGGATCACTGAAAAATAAGGGGATCATTCTCATTTTTTCTCTTTTTCTTTCTGCAACTTTTCCATGGATCCTTACTCCCCTTTTGATGCTGGGAGGCATGTACCTCGTTTATGAGGCAAGCGAAAAAATATTAAGCAGGCTCCTTCATACACGTCACACCACCAGCACCCAGGAAAATCCCCAGACAGAAGATGACATCACGTCAAGCGCAATACGCACCGATTTTATTTTGTCGACAGAAATTATGGTCATTGCTCTTAACGAGGTAACCAATCAACATATTATCGCTCAAGCTTTTATCCTCATTATTGTTGCACTTCTCATTACTCTTCTTGTTTATGGAACAGTTGCTCTTATCGTGAAAATGGACGATATTGGCATTGCTATTGCCAAGCGCTCAGAAGAAAAAAGTTTGAGAAATAAATTAGGAACGTCCATCGTAAAATTCATGCCCATTCTCCTTAGCATCCTCACCATTATTGGTGTTGCTGCCATGTTGTGGGTGGGAGGTCACCTTATCATAAACGGGCTTGATAGTTTAGGTATTCATGCGCTTCATCATTTTGCTCATTATGTCGCAAGTTTAAGTACATATAGCACCCTATCGTGGATAGGTGAAACTTCCATTGATATGCTGATCGGTTTTCTTATTGGTTCCCTTCTTGCATTATTTATCTGGAGTTTTTCTCGTATTATTCTGGCAAAAAGGCATGAGCTCTGAGAACCCATGCCTTTAGTGGATACACACTCTACACGTGTGCTCGTAGATGACGCTCGTCCGGTTCCACATCTACGTAAATGCGTGAATCATTTCCTACATCTCCCAATAGCAGCATGCGAGCCAGTCGATCTGTTATCTCTTTTTGAATGAGACGATTGAGCGGGCGCGCACCAAAAGCAGGGTCATACCCGTAGTTCGCCAACCATGCACGCGCTTGTGAGGAAACCTCAAGAGAAATACGTTTTTCTTCAACAATACGTACCAGTGCACCAATTCGAATATCGACGATTTTTTCCATATCATCCATGTTCAGAGGGTCAAAAATAATCATATCATCAAGGCGGTTAAGGAATTCAGGCTTAAAATACGAGCGCACTGCACTCATCACTGATTCCTCGCGAACATTTTTTTCTAATCCCGGTTCCACTAACGCGGACGCTCCAAGATTAGAGGTAAAAATGATGATGGTATTCGTAAAATCAACTGTTCTACCTTGCCCATCTGTTAGACGCCCATCATCAAGGACTTGTAGAAGCACATCAAAAACAGCTTCATCTGCCTTTTCTACTTCATCAAAAAGAACGACAGAATATGGCCGCCTTCGTACTGCCTCTGTTAGTTGACCACCTTCTTCGTACCCCACATATCCTGGAGCAGAACCAACAAGGCGTGTAACAAGGTGTTTATCGGAATATTCTGACATATCGATACGTACCATCGCATTTTCATCATCAAAGAGAAAGTCCGCAAGACTCTTCGCCAGCTCCGTTTTACCAACACCCGATGGCCCTAGGAAGAGGAAAGAACCTACCGGTCGTTTACCAGGAGTAAGGCCCGCGCGGTTCCTTCGCACAGCATCACTTACTGATTGCACAGCTTTTTCTTGCCCAATAAGTCGGCGCGCAATGACATTTTCCATATCCAAAAGTCGCTGCGCCTCACCTTGCAAAAGACGACCAACAGGAACACCTGTCCATGCAGAAACGACCTCAGCCACTCCATGCGCATCCACATGAGGAGCGATCATGGGTTCTTCATTCGATACTGGTTGTTCTTTCTCAGCTTGAATAATTCTTTCTATTTCTGCTTCAATAGCAGGAATATCACCATTTTGAATACGCCCAGCGTCATCATAACGACCATCACGAACAGCCAATTCTACTTCTGTGCGCAGTTCATCAAGCTTCACTCGCAAATCACCTACGCGGTTCTTTTCTCCTTTTTCTTTTTCCCACCGAGCATTCAAAAGCGAGAGTTCTTCTTGATGCTCAGCCAATTCGCTGCGAATTTTTTCTAAGCGTTCCATTGCAGCATCGTCACCCGTATTCCCTTCACTTAAATAAGATTCTTCCATTTTTAAGCGGTCGACACGACGCTTGAGTACATCGATTTCTTCAGGTGACGAATCAAGCTCCATACGTAAACGTGAAGCTGCCTCATCAATAAGGTCAATAGCTTTATCAGGCAATTGTCGATCAGAAATATACCGATGAGATAACTGAGCAGCAGCAACAAGAGCATCATCAGTAATAGTTACTTTATGATGAGCTTCGTACTTTGGTGCAATACCGCGCAAAATCGTCACTGTATCTTCAACAGACGGCTCTCCCACATAGACCTGCTGAAAACGACGCTCTAATGCAGGGTCTTTTTCTATTTCACGATACTCATCCAACGTAGTAGCACCAATCATATGGAGCTGACCTCGCGCAAGCATAGGCTTCAACATATTACTTGCATCCATATCAGAGTTTTGACCAGCAGAAACAAGAGTATGTATTTCATCGATAAAAGTAATAACATCTCCTTGCGCATCAACAATTTCTTGTAAGACATTCTTGAGACGCTCTTCAAAATCTCCACGGTAACGCGTTCCTGCTACGATCGCCGATAAATCCAATTGAACAAGACGTTTTCCTTGCAAAGAAACCGGAACGTCACCATCAACGATTCGCTGCGCCAAGCCTTCAATAACAGCTGTTTTACCCACTCCAGGAGCGCCAATAAGAACCGGATTGTTTTTTGTGCGGCGCGAGAGCACCTGTATGATTCTACGAATCTCAGCATCTCTTCCAATAACAGGATCTATTTTTCCATCTCGCGCTAAAGCAGTTAAATCGGTAGCAAACTCATCTAAACCACCCGAATTTTCTTCAGGATTTTCCGTATCGACTTTTCTCCCTCCACGCAACCGCATGATCGTTTCATAAAGTTTATCTTTTTCTAATCCATTATCCTTACAGATTTTCTGGACACTGCCTGTAGATGCCAACATACCCAACAAAAGATGTTCCACAGACAAATAGGAATCTCCCATTGACATCATTTCTTTTTCAGCTTGAGCAAGCACAAGAGAAGCGGAGCGTGATAGATGTGGCTGATTGTCTTGTTTTTCCTTCAAAACAGGGAGAGTCTCAAGTGATGCATAAATCTGCTGTTTAAGGACAAGTATATTAATTCCCATCTCATTTAAGACAAGTGAAGGAAAAGAAGAATCATCTGCAAGTAACGCGGCAAATATATGCGCATCCTCTATTTCTGAATTATTTTTTTCTACAGCCATCGTGATGGCATTCGATAAAATCTCTTGAGTCTTTATAGTCATTTTTTCCATTATTCCTCCTTGTATCTGATATGTATAACGCAAAAAACTTGAGTCTATTCCACTCAACTTTTTCTTCTAGGTCACACCTCAACAACACAGATTCTCATAACCGTACACCCATAGACCATGTTGCGTTCGTTCACAATAACAAGTAAAACGACACTCAATAAACATGAACACATCACAAAACAAGGCCCCCTACTCAGAAGGAGCCTTGTGTGTTTCATATAAGGGAAAATAATGAAAAAAGCTTATATTTTATCTTTTAAGCATAGACACTTCCATATCCACTACCATACAAAGATGACCCGGCTTGACCACATGAACTTCCATTATCGTATACACTCCCCTGATAATAACCTGACGAACCACACGAACCGCCAGCATACCCTCCACCAGACGCACCATAACCACCCGTACCGCACGCATCAGTAGACCCCGTAGATGAATCTACACCCGATTGATAATCGTCAAGAAAATCAACATCATAAGATGAAGAACCACAACCACCAGTGCCACAGCTACCGCCAGAACAATCACCGCCACAGCCGCCTGTTCCACAATCACCCACAGTGTTATCATCCTCGATAATATCGCCACTATCTTCACTTTCTAATTCCACGTCACCACAAGATCCGCCAGAGCAACCACTACCACAACCGCTCGAGCAGTCACCTCCAGAGCAACCGCCAGATCCACAGTCACCACCAGAGCAGTCACCACCAGAACCACAATCACTTCCAGAGCAACCACCAGAGCCACCCGTTGAACCACCAGCATCAGAAGAACCAGATTCATCTGGAACATCAGGAGCATGATAACCAACATTTTCTGAAACATCCGATTCAGATACATCTGTATGTCCACCAGCATACTCATCGAGCAATTGTGCATATTCACTGACCGTATATGTTTTTTCACCTGTATTGTTATGAAAAACCTGCAATTGCGTATTTCCACTCGCATTAAATCCAGTCCCCGTCAACACAAAGTTTCTATTGACCAAATTCATATAATGGCCACCACGAGAGGCTTTTTCATCGTCATACCACCCCTTAAATGCCTGCTTTACGGTCGGAACCCAGTGGATATTTTCACCAATATAAGAAAACTGCCCTCCTAAATTCAAATTAGGTGCATGATAATGAACATGCGTTGAATAATCTGCACGTATTTGAGCCAAAGCAATAAGACGATGAGTAACCTTAAACTGAGGAAGGCCATCACGTTTACGATATTCATTTGCCTTTTCGACCGTCTTTAAGGCTCGGCGCATATTTTCAATACTGGTTGCATCTTTTGTGTGCCCCAGCTTCACGTACTTTTTATACCACGATGGCGTTGCCCTGTGTGTACCCCGAACGATAGATTCAGCAACTTTATCACCCTGAGCAGCAAAAAAACCCGCTGAACCTTGCGCTAATTGTTCGGGCGAAAGTTTAGATCCATTACTTTTCCCATCAAATGCCTTTGTATCATTTTTTTCATCCAGCTCTTGCTTAACGCTCATATTCTGAATAACAGCAGAATCTGTTTTTTGGCGCAAACGATCTTTGAGTTTTTGGTCATCTAAATCCTTACGCTCCCGCACAGAATCAATATACGATTGCGACGTAGAAGAAAATTCTTGTACATCTTCAGCTTCTTGCGCTGCCTGCTGCGTAAAATCTTGATGAGCCTGTGCTAATAACGGTGTAGCAAATGCACTTAACACACCCGTTAAAGCCGCCACTGTCGTTGTCTTTTTTTGTATAGGCATACAACTTTCTTTCTATATAACACGAACACCAACATAAAAAAGAGTAGCACATAAAACGTTATAAAATCGTTATACATAAAAGATAAAACTATATATACGCAGCTTAACCCCCATAGGATATGTTATTATTTTTTATTATTACTGATTTTTCAAGAGTTTTACACATCGATAAATCACACACAAGCCACCCTGCCCATAACTGTGAGATAGACCTCATAACAGTATGCTTATCATTCACATCTTCGTCACATAAAAACCTAACAAAACATTCAACAATCGCATATCATCTCTCCTAAGATCATATAAACACATACTGTCATTTATACTTCATAAGGAGACATTATGACACCTATAAAACAATGGACATTTTTTCAAGAAATTCCCATCCCAGATGACGTTGATTCTCTTCTTATCGAAGGAGAACAAGCATATGCAGCCTTCAAAACTTTTCGAGACTCAGCAATTTTTACATCCAAACGACTCATCATACGCGACTCCCAAGGCCTCAGAGGTAAAAAAGTTGAAATCTACTCACTTCCCTATCACTCCATTATCATGTGGTCAACTGAAAATGCCGGAAAGCTACTCGATATGACATCTGAAGTTGAACTTTTGACACGAGCAGGTCATTTTAAGATAAACCTCAATAAACAAATTGACGTGCGCCGCATAGATACACTCATTGCAAACTTCGTCCTCAATCAATAACACAAACAACAAAACGCCAAACATATCAAAAAAAAAGAGACTCTTGGACACTCAGTACAAGAGTCTCTTTTTCATATGAACATTAAGAAGACTTTTTCTCAAACATTAAACTTAAACTCAACTACATCGCCTTCTTGCATGATGTAATCTTTACCTTCTTGACGTTCTTTCCCAGCAGCGCGCACATCTGGAAGCGAACCGTAAGAAACAATGTCATCATATGAAACGACTGCAGCTTTAATAAACCCCCGCTCAAAATCCGTATGAATAACACCAGCAGCTTGAGGGGCTGTAGCACCTTGAGGAATAGTCCATGCGCGCACTTCTTTTTCGCCAGCTGTCAAATATGTTTGCAAACCCAAGGTAGCAAAACCAACGCGGGCAAGCTGATCTAAGCCAGATTCACTTTGACCATTCGCTTCCAACATTTCGCGCGCTTCATCTTCTTCCAATTCAACAAGTTCAGATTCAAATTTCGCATCCAAAAATATTGCAGATGCAGGGGCAACAAATTCTTCTAAATCGCCGCGCATAGATTCATCAGCTAAACCAGCATCGTCAGTATTAAAGACATAAATAAAAGATTTGGATGTCATCAGCTGAAAAGTTTTCACAATATCTTCGTCCAGCTCATCACCATGAGAAGAAAGAATTTTCCCTTCCTCAAGCAGCGACAATGCTTTTTCAGCTGTCTCTAGAACTTCTTTTGGAGTTTTCTTACCACTTACCTCTTTGCGTAAACGAGGAATCTGCTTTTCCAAGGTCTGCATATCTGCCAAGATAAGTTCTGTAGTAACAGTTTCAATATCTTCACGAGGATCAACACGACCATCGACATGAACCACATCAGGATCAGCAAAAGCACGCGTAACAACACAAATAGCATCAGCTTCACGAATGTTTGCCAAAAACTGATTCCCCAGCCCTTCACCTTGCGATGCACCGCGCACAATACCTGCAATGTCAACAAAAGATACCGTTGCAGGAACAATTTTTTGTGCATGGAAAATATCTGCCAAAACACCAAGGCGTTCATCTGGCAAAGGAACAACGCCAACATTAGGTTCAATAGTGGCAAAAGGATAATTTGCAGCCAATACGGTGGCGCGCGTTAAAGCATTAAACAAAGTTGATTTACCAACATTCGGTAAACCTGCGATTCCAATAGTTAAAGACACCTCTCAAGCATACCAGCAAGCTAGAAAGGTGTCTTCAATGTGATACGTTTTAAAAGACAAAAATTTAGTTATGACCACGACCCGAATAATTAGGCGCCTCGACTGTCATTTGCACATCATGAGGATGAGATTCACGCAAACCCGCACTCGTCATACGTACAAATTCGCCACGCTCTTTGAGATCAGCAATGGTGCGCGAACCTGTATAGAACATCGTTTGATGTAAACCACCCACCAATTCATAGAGCACAGACGCCAAAGAACCACGGTAAGGAACTTGACCTTCAACACCTTCTGGGATGATTTTATCGTCTGATGAAACATCAGATTGGAAATAGCGATCTTTCGAATAAGAACGCTTACCACGCGAACTCATAGCACCTAACGAACCCATACCTCGATAATGCTTAAACTGCTTACCATTCACAAACACAAGCTCACCAGGTGTTTCTTCACATCCAGCAAGCAAAGAACCAAGCATAACAGTATCAGCACCAGCAACAATAGCTTTGCCAATATCACCAGAATATTGCAAACCACCATCAGCAATGAGAGGAACACCAGCGGCCGCGCAAGCCTTAGATGCCTCCATAATAGCTGTTACCTGTGGAACACCGATACCCGCAACAACACGAGTGGTACAAATAGAACCAGGCCCGATACCAGCTTTAACAGCATCTACCCCAGCATCAATAAGCGCTTGAGCACCATCTCGCGTGCCGATATTGCCTCCGATGATCTGCACATTATCAAATGCAGATTCACTACGTAAACGCTTGATCATATCCAAAGCTAACTTAGCTTCACCATTTGCCGAATCAATAACAAGAACATCAACGCCAGCATCACCTAAAGCACACGCACGTTCCCACGCATCAGCTAAATACCCCACGCCTGCCGCAACAAGCAAACGCCCTTGTTCATCTTTAGAGGAATGAGGGTACTGCTGCGTTTTCACAAAATCTTTTACCGTAATAAGGCCAGTTAAATGCCCTGTTTCATCAATAAGAGGAAGTTTTTCAACTTTTTTCTCGGCCAATATCCGCGCAGCTTCCTCACGAGAAACCCCCGAAGGAGCAGTCGTAAGGGGCATAGGTGTCATGACTGTGTCAACTGTTCGAGTAGCAAACTGAGATTCATCAATAAAACGCAAATCTCGATTTGTAATAATACCAAGCAAAAGACCTTCATCATCAACCACAGGAAGACCAGAAACACGATACTTTGCGCACAAAGAATCCAACTGTGCCAAAGTAGCCTTAGGACCAACAGTGACTGGATCTTGCAACATACCAGATTCACTGCGCTTAACTTGACGAACCTGTTCCGCTTGATCATCAATACTCAAATTGCGGTGAATAACGCCAATACCGCCCTGACGAGCCATGGCAATAGCCATACGTGCTTCAGTCACGGTATCCATAGCGGCAGAGATAAGAGGAGTTTTAAGAGTAATTTTTTTCGTTAATTTACTACTCGTATCCACTTCAGATGGAATAACATCAGTTGCCTTTGGTAAAAGCAAGACATCATCGTAGGTAAGTGCGGTAGGAATATTACTAAAATCTCGGGCTTGCGGCATTTCCATGTATCTATGCTACTAGCTGAAAAAAAACTGGCGTAGGACTTATTCGTGAAAGGAAACACTTTCCCCGACATTTTCTTCTTACTTAATCGAGCATAAAGCTTCACGTGTGGTTTCATGTGTTTCTTCAAACAAAAAATCATGTGCACCGCTGACCCACACACGTTTTCCTTTATTCCAAATATACACACGCCCGCGCTCAAGAGGGCACCACTCATCTTCATCTAATGGAGTTGTTGACAGACTCACCTGCCCTTGCTTTTCGCACATATAAAGAGTAGGTTCAACAGTGTTCGTATGGGCATACAGATAGATTCCATCATCACAAATGACATTCACTTTATTAAGACCACGACCTTTTGTGCGCACAAGCTCCACAAGCGAAGGTGGCGCACCTTGTGGGCAATTATCAATATTTCCACGCGATAAATCAGCGAGCGCACGCGCCAAGAGATTACCACGATGCTCTATAGAACAAGCACTCCACACATCCGCAATATGCATAGCAATCAATTCGGAATCCGTATCACCACAGCAATTATGTTGATAATTCGCCAAAGTATAGGTGTCAAAGAGCATTCCATTGTGAATCATGACAACATGATGATCGCCAAAATCAACAACAAAAGGATGTGTATTACGGGCAGACAAAC